>NZ_JBHVBL010000011.1:0-120623 GCF_042668165.1 Arthrobacter sp. NPDC057388 | reverse complement strand
TCCAGGTGTTCGTCGGCACCTCGGGTTTATAACCAGACAAAAAACCGCCAACGGGCAGCTAACGCCCTCAAAACCAACGTTTCGGGGCATTAGCTGCCAGTTCGCGCTTAACCGGCTGGAGAAATTAAGCCTGGAACCAGATCTTGATTTCGCGCTCAGCCGAGTCAACGGAGTCGGATCCGTGGACCAGGTTCTGCTGGACCTTCAGGCCCCAGTCGCGGCCGAAGTCGCCGCGGATGGTGCCGGGGGCCGCCGTCGTGGGATCGGTGGTGCCGGCCAGGGAACGGAAGCCTTCGATGACGCGGTGGCCCTCGAAGATCGCCGCCACCACGGGGCCGCTCAGCATGAACTCCACGAGGGGCTCGTAGAACGGCTTGCCGATGTGCTCCTCGTAGTGCTGCTCGAGCAGTTCACGGCTGGCGTTGGTTTTCTTCAGTTCGGCCAGGGTGTAGCCCTTGGCTTCGATCCGCTTGAGGATTTCGCCGGTCAGGTTGCGGGTGACGCCGTCGGGCTTGATCAGGACAAGGGTGCGCTCAATGCTCACAGTTGCTCCAATGAGGTTGGTTGCGGGTTTACCGGTAAGTCTACGGGGTCTGGCCGGTGCCCTCAGTGCCGGCACCCTCAGTCCCGGCGCCTTGGTTGCCGGCGCCTTCATTTCCGGCTGACGCCGGGTGCGCGGCTTCCCATTCAGCCTGCTCGCGCTCCCGCTGGGCGGCTTCGCGGTCGATCCGAATGCCGGTGCGGATGCCGTACCACCAGGACAGGGCGAAGAGTACCCCGACCAGGAACATCATGGGCTCCACGAAACCCAGCAGGATGAGCACCAGCTGCAGGATCCAGCCCAGCGCCACGCCCCACGGCCTGGACAGCACGGCGCAGGCCAGGATGAGGACAATGCTCAGCCCGATGCCCAGGGAGAGGATCAGCGCGGGGGAGATCTCCCCGCGCCGCAGGCCGAACACGGCAAGCGTTGCGAAGAAAACCACGAATGCTTCCAGCAGCAGCACCGTGGAGGCGAACATGACCTTGGTGGAGCGCCGTTTCTTGGGCATGCCCGGGCGCCATTCGCGCTGGGCCTTGGTCAGGCGGGCCATCAGGTGGCCGCCTTGCCAAGCAGGATGCGGGCGTCGGCCACCAGCGTGATCGAGCCGGTCACCAGCACGCCGCCGGCGAGATCGTCGTTGGCTTCAGCGCGCTCCACCGCCCACTCGATCGCATCATCCAGCTTCTCGGCGATGTGCACGTTTTCCTCGCCAAAGCCAAGGTCGACGGCGAGCTCCGCCAGTTCCGCGGCCGGCACGGCCCGCGGGGAGTTGGACTGGGTGAAGCAGAATTCCTCCGCGAGGTCGCCCAGGGACTCCTTGAGCTGGCGCAGGATCTCCTCGGCGTCCTTTTCCTTGAGCACGCCCACCACGGTCACCAGCTTGCTGAAGCTGAAGGCCTCATGGATCGCCTCGGCGGAGGCGCGGATGCCGCCCGGGTTGTGCGCGGCGTCCACGATAATCGTGGGTGCCGTCCGCACCACCTCAAGCCGGCCCGGGGAGGAGACAGCGGCAAAAGCTTCCTGCAGGACGTCCAGGGACAGCTCCTTCTCGCCGCCGCCAAGGAAGGCCTCCAGCGCGGCAACGGCCACGGCCGCGTTCTCGGCCTGGTGGGCACCGTGCAGCGGGACCAGAAGGTCCGGGTAGCGGCCGGCAATGCCCTGGACGGTCACCACCTGCCCGCCGACGGCGACCTGCCGGGATTCGACGCCGAACTCCACCCCTTCGAAGCGGAACGGAACCTGCACTTCCTTGGCCTTCTCCAGCAGGACCTGCGCGGCGTCCAGCGGCTGGGCGGCGCTGACGAGGAATCCGCCGGGCTTGATGATGCCGGCTTTCTCGTACGCGATGTCCTCGGTGGTGTCGCCGAGCAGGTCGGTGTGGTCCAGCGAAATGGGTGTCACCACGGACACCTGGCCGTCGCCGACGTTGGTGGCGTCGGTGATGCCGCCGAGCCCCACCTCCATGATGGCCACGTTGACCGGCTGGTCCGCGAACACGGCGAACGCCAGGATGGTCAGGCACTCGAAGTACGTCAGCCGGGGCTGGCCCTCCGCGATGAGTTCGTCGTCCACGATCTGCAGGTAGGGGCGGATCTCGTCCCAGATCCGCACGAACGTTTCATCGGAGACGGGTGCGCCGTCCAGGCTGATCCGTTCCGTCACCTTGGACAGGTGCGGGCTGGTGTAGCGGCCGGTGCTGAGGCCGTGGGCGCGCAGGCCGGCCTCGATCATCCGGGCCGTGGACGTCTTGCCGTTGGTGCCGGTGATGTGAATGATCGGGAAGGCCTTGTTCGGCTCCCCCAGCACATCCATGGCGCGGAACAGCGGCGCGAGCCGGGGCTCCATCTTGTTTTCCGGCGCCCGGCCCAGCAGCTCGGCGTAGACGCTCTCCACGGAGAATTCGTCAGTCATGTTTCAGGCCCCCACTTTTTCGACGGTGATCTGCGGTTCCGCGGCATCGGCCGGCACGGCGTCCAGCTCCAGCGTCAGCGTTTCGGTCTTTACCAGCTCCGAGTTGGCCAACAGCGCGTCGATGACGTTCTGTGCGGCGGCCACCGTGGTCCGGATCCGGTCGCTCACGTTCAGTGCGGCGTCCTTGCGTGCCTGCTGGATGGCGCGGACCATGTCCCGGGCCAGGCCTTCGGCCTCCAGCTCCGGGGTGACTTCGGTGTTGAGCACCACAAAACCGCCTCCCGGGAGGACCGCGACGGAAGCCGAACCGCCGTCGGACTCTGCCACCACCGTCTCCAGCGTGTATTCCTGCGGCTCCAGCTCCAGGCCACCCGCGGTGACCACGCCGGCGTCGGAAACAGACCAATCGCCGGACTTGGACCCCTTGATGGCCAGCTGCACGTTCTTCCCGAGGCGCGGGCCGGCGGCACGGGCGTTGACCACCAGCTTCTGCTCGATGCCGAACTCCTCCGGGGAGGCGGATGCGGCGTCCAGCAGGCGGACCGAGCGCAGGTTCAGTTCATCGGCGACGACGGCGGCAAAGCCTTCCAGCGCATCTGCGCCGGGTGCCACGACAGTGAGTTCCTGCAGCGGCAGGCGTACGCGCAGGTTGGCGGCCTTGCGCAGCGAGGAACCGGTGGAGCAGATCTGCTGCACGCGGTCCATGGCCTCCACCAGGGCGGCGTTGGACGGGAACAGCTCCGGGTCCGGCCAGTCGGCCAGGTGCACGGAACGGCCGCCGGTCAGGCCGCGCCAGATTTCTTCGGACACGAGCGGCAGCAGCGGGGCGGCCACGCGGCACACGGCTTCCAGCGCGGTATACAGGGCGTCGAAGGCGTCGGCGTTCTCGTCGAAGAAGCGCTGGCGGCTGCGGCGGACGTACCAGTTGGTGAGCATGTCCAGGTAGCTGCGGAGCTCATCGCAGGCACCGGAGATGTCGTAGGTGTCCAGCTGGGCGGTCATGTTGCGGACGAGGTCGCCGGTGTTGGCCAGCAGGTACTGGTCGAGCGTGTCCGTGTAGCCGTCGTACCGGAGCTTGGCGTCATAGCCCGAGCCGCCGGCAGCGGCGTTCGTGTACAGGGTGAAGAAGCTGTACACGTTCCACAGCGGCAGGATCACCTGGCGGACGCCGTCGCGGATCCCCTGTTCGGTGACTACGAGGTTGCCGCCGCGCAGGATTGGGCTGGACATGAGGAACCAGCGCATGGCGTCGGAGCCGTCGCGGTCCAGTACTTCGGAGACGTCCGGGTAGTTCCGCAGGCTCTTGGACATCTTCTGCCCGTCGGAGCCGAGAACGATGCCGTGGCTGATGACGTTCCGGAAGGCCGGGCGGTCAAACAGCGCGGTGGACAGGATGTGCAGCATGTAGAACCAGCCGCGGGTCTGGCCGATGTACTCCACAATGAAGTCGGCCGGATTGTGGGTGTCGAACCAGGCCTCGTTCTCGAACGGGTAGTGCACCTGGCCGTAAGGCATGGAGCCGGAGTCGAACCAGACATCCAGCACGTCCTCCACGCGGCGCATGACGGACTGGCCTTCTTCGGGCGTGCGGGGGTCGTCCGGGTTGGGCCGCGTCAGCTCGTCGATGAACGGCCGGTGCAGGTCGACCTGGCCGTCCTTGTTCAGCGGCAGCCGGCCGAAGTCGGCCTCGATTTCGGCAAGCGAGCCGTAAACGTCGGTACGCGGGTACTCGGGGTCGCTGGACTGCCACACTGGAATGGGGCTGCCCCAGTAGCGGTTGCGGCTGATGGACCAGTCACGGGCGTTGGCAAGCCACTTGCCGAACTGGCCGTCCTTGACGTTGCCGGGGATCCAGTTGATTTCCTGGTTCAGCTCGGACATCCGGTCCCGGAACTTGGTGACCTCCACGTACCAGGAGGAGACGGCGCGGTAGATCAGCGGGTTGCGGCAGCGCCAGCAGTGCGGGTAGCTGTGCTCGTAGCTGGCCTGGCGGACCAGGCGGCCCTGGGCACGGAGCACCTGGGTGATGGGCTTGTTGGCCTCGAACACCTGCAGCCCCACGATGTCGTGCAGGTCGCCGTGGGCGAACAGGTGCAGGAACTTGGCGCCCTCGTCCACGGACAGGACCACCGGGATGCCGGCTTCCTCACACACCTTCTGGTCATCCTCACCGTAGGCCGGGGCCTGGTGGACAATGCCGGTGCCGTCGGTGGTGGTGACGTAGTCCGCCACGAGGAACTGCCAGGCGTTCTGGGTGCCGTACTTTTCCGTGTCGGCGAAGTCGTGCCACAGCGGCTCGTAGGTGAGTCCCTCGAGCTCGGCGCCGGTGTGGGTGGACGTGACGGCGGCGGCAGCGGCCGAGGCGTCCTCATATCCCAGGTCCTTGGCGTAGGTGCCCAGCAGGTCTTCGGCGAGCAGGAAGCTTCCGGTGACGGGCGCCTCCGCCGAGGCGGCCTTGATGCCGTTCGGTCCGGCGGGCAGCACGGCGTAGCTGATGGAAGGCCCGACGGCGAGCGCCAGGTTGGTGGGCAGCGTCCAGGGCGTCGTGGTCCAGGCGAGCGCCTGGACGCCGGCCAGCTGCCGGGACAGTTCGGACTCCCCCGCCTTGATGGGGAACGTCACCGTGACGGTCTGGTCCTGGCGGTTCTTGTAGACGTCGTCATCCATGCGCAGCTCATGGTTGGACAGCGGCGTCTCGTCCTTCCAGCAGTACGGCAGCACGCGGTAGCCGTTGTAGGTCAGGCCCTTCTCGTGCAGCTGCTTGAAGGCCCAGAGCACGGACTCCATGTATTCGACGTTGAGCGTCTTGTAGTCATTGTCGAAGTCCACCCAGCGGGCCTGGCGGGTCACGTAGGCCTGCCATTCGTTGGCGTACTTCATCACCGAGGCGCGGCAGGCGTCATTGAACTTGTCGATGCCCATGGCCTCGATCTGGGTCTTGTCCGTCATGCCCAGCTGCTTCATGGCTTCCAGCTCGGCGGGCAGGCCGTGGGTGTCCCAGCCGAAGCGGCGCTCGACGCGCTTGCCGCGCTGGGTCTGGTAGCGGCCCACGAGGTCCTTGGCGTAGCCGGTCAGCAGGTGGCCGTAGTGCGGCAGGCCGTTGGCGAAGGGCGGGCCGTCGTAGAAGACAAACTCGTTGCTGCCGGGTGTGCCGCCGGGAAGGTCGGCGCTGCGCTGGTCGATGCTTGCCTGGAAGGTCCCGTCCTCATCCCAGTACTTGAGGATCCGTTCTTCGATCTCCGGAAACTTCACGGAGGCGGAAACTCCTGCGGATGAGCCCGTGCCGGACGGGGCTGCTGAGGCCTTGGGGTAATACGTCATCTCGACATCCTGGGTTGAGCTGGTGAACAAGTGGATCATTCAGGATGCGAGGACGGCACGTGCGCAGTCAGAATGACTGCACCGGCACCGCGGTACCACCTCACTTACCGGCACCGGACCGCACCTTTCCAGGAAAGGGCTGCACCGGCGTCGGCCGCTCATTGCTGCTGTGACGGGCTTACCCGTCCGGTTCTACTGGCCTGGTCCACTGCGATCGGTTGTCCGCACAGCGGCCGGGTGTTCTTCCGGAAGCTCGCCGGTGATGGCCGGGTCAAAGCTGTTGCGTCCAGTCTAACTGCTGCGGCCGCGGCGGCCATAACCATGCCGCGGCCCGGGCCTAGACTCGACCCATGACTGCTTGGGCCCGGGTGCTGGCGCTCCTCATCCTCCTGCCGGTGGGCGTGCTTTCGGTGTTCCGCGCCGTTCCGGCTGAGTGGCCCACAGTGGTGGTGCAGCTGCTGTCCTTCACTCCCTGGCTGGTGGCTCCGGCCGCCCTTGGGCTGGGCCTGGCGTTGCTGGGCCGGCGGCTCCTGGTCACGGCGGCTGCCGCCCTGCTGCTTGGCGCGCAGCTTTTCTGGCTCTGGGCCCCGGATGCGGGACGGGCGGACGTTGTGCAGGCCCGAAGCGCATCCGGCCCTGAATCCGGATCTGGCCGTTCCGGCTCCGGCAGCACGATGCAGCTGACGGTGCTCAGCATCAATTCCCGTTTCGGCAGGGCCGACGCTGCCGCAATCGTCCGCCTGGTCCGGGACAACCGGGTGGGTCTGCTGGCCGTCCAGGAGCACACGCAGGCGCTGGAGGACAGGCTGGCTGCCGAGGGGCTGGGGAAACTCCTGCCGCACAGGATCAGCAGCCCCGCCAAGGACGGCTCGGGCAGCGCAACCTACTCACAGCATCCCATCGAAGCCGTCGGACTGGTGCCCGACACCCCCTTCCGGATGCCGACCTTGCGGCTGACACTGCGGAATGCGGGGGAAGGGGCCGCCGCCACTGTTGAGGTCACGAACGTGCATGCCTTCCCGCCCGTGGACAGCCGTGTTGCACAGTGGCGCAGCGATCTTGCGGCACTCGGCCGGCTGGTCATGCGCAACGGGGCGGACGGCGGGGGCAACCAGCTCCTGATGGGCGACTTCAACGCCACCTATGACCACCCGGAGTTCCGCAGGCTGCTCGACGGCGGCCCGGACGGCCGGAAGCTGGTGGACGTGGGTACGGCGTCCGGGACGCGGTTCACGCCCACCTGGCCGATGGACGGGCAGACGCTGCCCGGCATCACCATCGACCACGTGGTCACCACTGCCGGCCTTCCGGCGAGCGGCTACGTCGTGCACCGCATTGCCGGGACGGACCACGCGGCCGTGCTGGCCACGCTGTACATCCCTGCCGGTGGCCAGGGGGCCGGCGGCTAGCCTGCTTACGGATACCCGGTTCAGGCCTGCTTGCGGATCAGCTTGTAGGTCGATGCCTGCGCCACCGGGCGGATGACGATCTCGTCGAGGTTCACGTGATGCGGCGCGCTCACGGCGTAACGCACGACATCGGCCACGTCCTCAGCAGTCAGCGGTTTTTCCACGCCCTGGTACACCTTGCTGGCTGCCTCGGCGTCACCCAGCCGGTTGAGGGCGAACTCCTCGGTCTGGACCAGCCCGGGGAGGACTTCAATGACGCGGACATTGTGCTCGGCCTCTTCCAGCCGCAACGCCCCGGTCAGGGCATGCTGGGCGTATTTCGCGGCGTTGTAGCCGCCCCCTCCTTCGTAGACCGCCAGTCCGGCGGTGGAGGTCAAATTCAGGACGGTGCCTTCACCGTTCTCGCGCAGCATCGGCAGGAAAGCGCGGGTGAGCTTCATGGTGCCCAGGACGTTGACGCGGTACATCCAGTCCCAGTCTTCGGTCACGGCCTGGCCCACGCGGTCCGCCCCGCGGGCGCCGCCGGCAATGTTGACCAGAGTGTCGATTCCGCCGGCGGAGGTCACCTCGGCCAGGAGCCGGGCCACGTCTGCGTCCTCGGAAATGTCCGCGCTCAGGGCGACGGCGCCGGTCTCGGCTTCCAGCGCGGCCAGCCGTTCCTGCCGGCGGGCAACGGCGTAGACGGTCCAGCCGTCGGCGCGGAGCGCACGCACGGTGGCCTCACCGATGCCGGAGCTGGCACCCGTCACCAGGGCGGCCTTGTTGGTGGACACGTCGGAGCTTCCGGAAAGGTCAGTCATGGCACCACCCTAGCGGTCTGCCAGGAATTCCAGCAGCACGCGGGCGTGGTTCACTTCCGGATCCCGGGCCGCATACAGCAGCGTCACCTTCCCGTGCGTGGCGGCCAGCTCCAGGAGCTGGCCCACGGCAGGGTTGCCGGCCAGTTCGTCCTCGTACCGGGCGCGGAAATCCTCAAAGCGCTCCTGCATGTGGGCGAACTCCTGGCGCAGCGGCGGCGAGGGGGCAATCTCCTTCAGCCACAGCTCCAGGCGGGCCCGTTCCTTGCTGACCCCGCGCGGCCAGAGCCTGTCCACCAGAACCCGGCAGCCGTCGTCGTCCGCGGGTTCCTCATAGATGCGCTTGATCGCAAAGGAAGCGTCTGCTTTGCCCATAGGCCGCATGCTACTCCGGGCTCCGGCGGCGGGCGCGTACCGCCCGGCAGGAAACAAATGCCCGGCATGGAACAATTGAAGGCATGGCTGAATCAACGCAGGGTACAGACACGCCCGCCACCACCCCCATCAACGTTCCCGACAAGCCGGCCCTGGAAGGCCTGGAGGCTGCCCTCACGCAGCGCTGGCTCGCGGAAGGAACCTACCGGTTCGACCCCAACACCACCAGGGAGCAGGTCTACTCGATCGACACTCCCCCGCCCACCGCGTCCGGCTCGCTCCACGTGGGCCACATGTTCTCCTTCACGCAGACCGACGTGCAGGCCCGCTACATGCGCATGACCGGCAAGAACGTTTTCTACCCCATGGGCTGGGACGACAACGGCCTGCCCACCGAGCGCCGCGTCCAGAACTACTACGGTGTCCGCTGCGATCCCGCCATCCCGTACAACCCTGACTACCAGCCCCCGGCGCAGCCGGCGAAGAACCAGCGGGACTTCGACGTCGTCTCCCGCCAGAACTTCATCGAACTCTGCGAGGAGCTCGCGGTCGAGGACGAGAAGGTCTTCGAGAATCTGTTCCAGACCCTGGGCCTGTCCGTCGACTGGAACCTCACCTACCGCACCATCGACGACACGTCCCGTGCTGTCTCCCAGCGTGCGTTCCTTGCCAACCTTGCCGCCGGCGACGCCTACATGGCCGAGGCGCCCACGCTGTGGGACGTCACGTTCCGCACCGCCGTGGCCCAGGCCGAACTCGAGGACCGCGAAGTGCCGGGCGCGTACTACCGCTACCCGTTCTTCACGGCCGACGGCGAGAAGATCTTCATCGAGACGACCCGCCCCGAGCTGCTGGCGGCCTGCGCCGCCCTGGTGGCAAACCCCGACGACGAACGGTATCAGCCGCTGTTCGGCAAGACCGTGAAGTCCCCCTTGTTCGATGTCGAGCTGGAGGTCAAGGCGCATCCGCTGGCCAAGGCCGACAAGGGCTCCGGCATCGCCATGGTCTGCACCTTCGGAGACCTGACTGACGTCACCTGGTGGCGTGAACTCCAGCTCCCCACCCGTGCGATCGTGGGCCGTGACGGCCGCATCCTCGCCGAGACGCCGGAATGGATCACCACCGACGCCGGCCGCGAGGCCTATGCGGCCATCGCCGGCAAGACGGTCTTCTCGGCCAAGGAGGCCGTGGTGGAGCTGCTCACCGCCGCCGACCTGCTCGACGGCGAGCCCAAGAAGATCACCCACCCGGTGAACTTCTTCGAAAAGGGCGACAAACCCCTCGAGGTGGTCACATCCCGGCAGTGGTACATCCGCAACGGCGGCCGGGACGAGGACCGCCGCGAACGCCTGATCGGCCGCGGGCAGGACATCGACTTCCACCCGTCCTTCATGCGCTCGCGCTACGAGAACTGGATTGCGGGCCTGAACGGCGACTGGCTGGTGTCCCGCCAGCGTTTCTTCGGCGTGCCGATTCCGGTCTGGTACCCGCTGGACGCCCAGGGAAACCCGGACTACGACAACCCCGTCCTGCCCTCCGACGACCTGCTGCCCGTCGACCCGGCGGCAGACGCCGCACCCGGGTACGACGAATCCCAGCGCGACCAGCCCAACGGGTTCACCGGTGACGCAGACGTGCTGGACACCTGGGCCACGTCATCCCTGACCCCGCAGATCGTGGGCGGCTGGAGCCGGGACGAGGACCTGTTCGCCAAGGTCTTCCCGTTTGACCTGCGCCCCCAGGGCCACGACATCATCCGGACCTGGCTGTTCTCCTCCGTCGTCCGCGCTGACGCCCTGCAGGACGCCGCGCCCTGGAAGCATGCCGCCATCTCCGGCTGGATCCTGGACCCGGACCGCAAGAAGATGTCCAAGTCCAAGGGCAATGTGGTGGTGCCCACGGACGTCCTGAACGAATACGGCTCCGACGCCGTCCGGTACTGGGCTGCCTCCGCGCGCCTGGGCGCCGACACCGCCTACGAGATCGCGCAGATGAAGATCGGCCGCCGTCTGGCCATCAAGCTGCTGAACGCCTCGAAGTTCGTCCTGAACCTGGGAGCGACGGAGAACTCGGTGGTCTCCACCGACCTGTCCGTCCTGACCAACCCCGGGGTTGGTCAGCCCCACGCGGAAAAAACGCCCGCATGGGGACCCCTGACCAACCCCTTGGACCGTGCACTGCTGGCCCAACTGTCCGACGTCGTGGCCCAGGCCACCAAGGCGTTCGACAACTACGACTACGCCCGCGCGCTGCAGATCAGCGAATCGTTCTTCTGGCAGTTCACCGACGACTACGTCGAACTGATCAAGGACCGCGCCTACGGTGCCGCCGGCGAAGCCGAGCAGGCTTCCGTGCTGGCGGCCCTCGCCACCACGCTGGATTCCCTGTTGCGGCTCTTCGCGCCCTTCCTGCCCTTCGCCACCGAAGAGGTCTGGGGCTGGTGGCGGGCCGGTTCGGTCCACCGCGCCGCGTGGCCTGCGCCACTGGAGATCGCCGACGGCGACACCGGCATGCTGGGCACCGTGGGCCTTGCGCTCAGCGGCATCCGGAAGGCCAAGTCCGAGGCCAAGGTCAAGCAGCGCACCGAAGTCCTTTCGGCCACGATCACTGCCCCGGAGGCGCTCGTCGCGCAGCTGCAGGCAGGGCTCGGGGACCTGAAGGCGGCGGCCAACGCCCAGGAGATCTCGCTCATCACAGGCGAGGGCGAGCTCACGGTCAGCGACGTGGAGCTGGCCCCGGCCGAGGAGCCGGCACAGGCCTGACACGGAATGAGCCCGGGTGAATCCGGGCGGCCCTGCTTTTGGGCAAAGGGGAAGCCCCATCAGCGTTTTGCCGTTGGTGGGGCTTCGACTTTTCGGCTGTCTGGTGACATCTTTGACAGTCTGGCAAGATCCTTGGAATTTCAGGTCTTCCTACCTTGTCACTGGTAGCCTGCTTCTAACTTTGCCGAAGGCTGCGTTGGAAGCATGTCACTGAATCTTTGGTTCTTGCGTCTCACTTCTTTCGAAGTGGGTAAGAACTATCTTTGTCCTCCGGCCGCGGATGCGCAAGAGCCCCGGCAGAACTACTCTGATGTAGTTCTGCCGGGGCTTTTTTCGGCCGACGGCGGCTCCCGCAGCTTCAGTCGAACGCAGCTCAGTCGAAGGCGGGGCTTTCGGTGCGGCTGCGCTTGATCTCGAAGAAGTGCGGGTAGGCCGCCAGCGTCACGGACGCGTCCCAGATCTTCCCGGCTTCCTCGCCCCGCGGGATTCGGGTAAGGACGGGGCCAAAGAAGGCAGTGCCGTTGAAGGCGACCACGGGGGTTCCAACGTCCTGGCCCACCAGGGAAATACCCTTTTCGTGGCTGGCGCGCAGCTGCTGGTCGTACTCGTCGGAGCCGGCGACGGCTGCCAGTTCGGCCGGGAGGCCGCACTCGGCCAGGGCCTTGCTGATGACGATCGAGAAGTCCTTCTCGCCACCGTCGTGGATCTGCGAACCCATCGAGTCATAGAGCGGCTTGACCACGTGGTCGCCGTGCTGTTCCTGGGCGGCGATGATGACGCGGACCGGGCCCCAGGCCTTGTCCATGGCCTCGCGGTACTTGGGATCGAGGTCGCGTCCTTCGTTCAGGACGGACAGGCTCATGACGTGCCAGTCGGTCTGAATGTCGCGGACATCTTCCACTTCACCGATCCAGCGCGATGTGATCCACGCGAACGGGCAGAGGGGGTCGAACCAGAAGTCGGCCTTGTTGGCGGCGTTCTCAGACACAGCAAATCTCCTCGGGAAGTCATCGGGGTGTGGCGTGCCACGTGGCATTACTCGCCCGGCACGCTTAAGGGACAGCGACGGACCCGCTGAATTTATTCCGGCCGGACCGGTTAATTGCTGCTAGGCGGACTTGTTCCGGCGCTTGGCCACGACATCGTGCGTGATCATGGTGGGCTGGGCCTTCTTCGCCACCACGTCCGCGGTGATCACCACGCTGGCGATATCGTCCCTGCTGGGGAGATCGAACATCACCGGCAGCAGGACTTCCTCCATGATCGCGCGCAGTCCGCGGGCTCCGGTTCCCCGCTCCAGCGCCTGGTCGGCAATCATGTCCAGCGCGGCGTCGTCGAACACCAATTCCACACCGTCCAGCTGGAACATCTTCTGGTACTGCTTGACCAAGGCGTTCTTCGGCGTGGACAGGATCTGGATCAGGGCCGGACGGTCAAGGTTGGAGACCGTGGTGATGACGGGCAGGCGGCCGATGAACTCCGGAATCAGGCCAAATTTCAGCAGGTCTTCGGGCATCACTTCGCCGTAGGAGTCGGTGTTCTTGACCTCGTTCAGCGGCGCGCCAAAGCCGATGCCCTTGCGTCCCGAGCGGGAGCCGATGATGTCCTCCAGGCCGGCGAAAGCTCCGGCAACGATGAAGAGGACATTGGTGGTGTCGATCTGGATGAATTCCTGGTGCGGGTGCTTGCGGCCGCCCTGCGGGGGAACCGAGGCAACCGTTCCTTCGAGGATCTTCAGCAGGGCCTGCTGCACACCCTCGCCTGAAACATCGCGGGTGATCGACGGGTTTTCGCTCTTGCGCGAGATTTTGTCGATCTCGTCGATGTAGATGATGCCCTGCTCGGCCTTCTTGACGTCGTAGTCGGCTGCCTGGATCAGCTTGAGCAGGATGTTCTCCACGTCCTCGCCCACGTAGCCGGCCTCGGTCAGGGCGGTGGCGTCGGCGACGGCAAAGGGCACGTTCAGCCGTCGGGCCAGGGTCTGCGCGAGGTAGGTCTTGCCGCAGCCCGTGGGGCCAATGAGGAGAATGTTGGACTTGGCGATCTCCACGTCGTCATGATGGACTCCGTCGGCCAGGGTGCCGCTCTTGGGGGAATGCCCGGCCTGGATCCGCTTGTAGTGGTTGTAAACCGCGACGGCCAGGGAACGTTTTGCCGGTTCCTGGCCGATGACGTATTCCTGCAGGAAGTCAAAGATTTCGCGGGGCTTGGGCAGTTCGAAGCTGCCCAGATCGGCGACTTCCGCGAGTTCTTCCTCAATGATCTCGTTGCAGAGCTCAATGCACTCGTCGCAGATGTAGACGCCGGGCCCGGCAATGAGCTTGCGCACCTGCTTCTGGCTCTTGCCGCAGAAAGAGCACTTGAGCAGATCCGCGCTCTCGCCAATCCGAGCCATATGTGAACCCCTTAGTATCTTGCCGCAAGGGCAGCTTTGCACCGGTTGCTTCCCAGCCACTGCCGGAAACCGGCAATGACTACATCCACTCTAGGTCACATTCGCCCCGAGGAGTGGAAACCGGACGCCGGTGCGGTTCAAAAATCTCAACCGCACCGGCGTCCGCTACTGCTGTTTGCCCGGCATGTGCCCGTAATTACCGGGCGAGTGCCTGCGGCTTGATCTTGCGGGAATCAAGGACCTGGTCAATCAGGCCGTAGTCCTGCGCCTCGGCGGCGGTGAGGATCTTGTCCCGTTCGATGTCGTTGTTGACCTGTTCCGGCGTCCGGCCGGAGTGCTTGGCCAGGGTCTCCTCCAGCCAGGTCCGCATGCGCATGACTTCGGCGGCCTGGATCTCCAGGTCGGACGCCTGCCCGCCCTGGCCGCCGGACAGGGCCGGCTGGTGGATCAGGACGCGGGCGTTGGGCAGGGCGAGCCGCTTGCCGGGCGTTCCCGCCGCGAGCAGGACGGCGGCGGCACTTGCCGCCTGGCCCAGGCACACGGTCTGGATCTCAGGGCGGATGTACTGCATGGTGTCGTAGATCGCGGTCATGGCGGTGAACGAGCCGCCTGGCGAGTTGATGTAGATGGTGATGTCGCGGTCCGGGTCCGTGGACTCCAGCACCAGCAGCTGCGCCATGATGTCGTCGGCGGAGGCGTCGTCCACCTGGACACCGAGGAAGATGATGCGGTCCTCGAACAGCTTGGTGTAGGGGTCCTGGCGCTTGAAGCCGTACGGCGTCCGCTCCTCGAACTGCGGCAGAACGTAGCGGCTTGTCGGCAGGTTACCGGCAGACGATCCGAAATTGTAGTTCATGTTCATTGCTCCTGGATTCAGTTCTGTCTTGATGCCGGTTAGCTCTGGCCGTTGGATGATGCGTTCTGGGTTCCGCCGCCGCCGGCGACAGACCCTGCGTGGGCCGAGATCTTGTCGAAGAAGCCGTATTCCAGCGCTTCGGAGGCGGTGAACCACTTGTCGCGGTCGTTGTCCTTGAGGATGGTTTCCACAGTCTGGCCGGTCTGCTCAGCCGTCAGTTCAGCCATGACCTTCTTCATGTGCAGGATCAGTTCGGCCTGGATCTTGATGTCCGATGCCGTTCCGCCGATGCCGCCCGAGGGCTGGTGCATCAGGATGCGTGCGTTCGGGGTGGCGTACCGCTTGCCCTTGGTTCCGGAGGACAGCAGGAACTGCCCCATGGAGGCTGCGAGGCCGGTGGCCACGGTGACGACGTCATTGGGGATGAACTGCATGGTGTCGTAGATGGCCATGCCGGCGGTCACCGAGCCGCCGGGTGAGTTGATGTAGAGGTAGATGTCCTTGTTGGGGTCCTCGGCGGAAAGCAGCAGCAGCTGTGAGCAGATTGCGTTCGCGTTTTCGTCCCGGACCTCGGAGCCAAGCCAAATGATGCGCTCTTTCAGCAGGCGGTTGTAGATGTAGTTGTCCTGGGCTGCAGGATCGACGGTTGCCATGCGGGGGGCCGCTGCTTGCTGTGACATTTGTACTTACCTCTCGCTGGTGACGGTGACGTTACTCTTCGACATCACTGAACTTCACTACTTGGACACTAACCGCTTTCACAGTGGTTTTGTTCGCCGGAATCGCACTGTTCGCTGACGGCGCACGATTGCCCGCGGGAGGTGCTCACCGGCGGTTAACGCACCAGCCCCCGGGATCCGAAGACCCGGGGGCTGGCACCACTGCTGCACGCAGCTGTTAGAGCTTCACAGCTGTTAGAACTTCACGGCCGCGGGATCGTCGTTCGCGGCGGTCTCGCCGGCTGCCTCTTCAGCTTCGGCTGCTTCTTCGGCTTCAACGGCCGGAGCTTCTTCGCCGCCGGGGCGGACGAAGTCGCTGAGGTCAACCTTGTTGCCCTCGGTGTCGGTGACCTCGGCCTGGCCCAGGACGACGGCCAGCGCCTTCCGGCGGCGGACCTCGGAAACCATCATGGGAACCTGGCCGCTCTGGTCGATGATCTGCGCGAACTGGTTCGGGTCCATGCCGTACTGGCCGGCGGTGGTGACGATGTAGTCGATCAGCTCGTTCTGGCTGACGCCCACTTCTTCCTTCTCGGCGATGGCGTCGAGGATGATCTCGTTCTGGAAGGCGCGCTCGGTGTTGGCCTTGACCTCGGCGCGGTGTTCCTCGGTGTCGTGCTCGCCTTCGCCGTGGGAGTTCTCAGCCTTGAAGTGCTGCTCGAGCTGCTCTTCGACGATGGATTCCGGAACGGGAACCTCAACGAGTTCAACGAGCTTGTCCAGGACCTTGTCGCGGGCCTCGACGCCCTGCTCCACGACCTTGGAGTCGGCGGCCTGCTTGGCCAGGTCCTCGCGCAGTTCGGCGAGGGTGTCGAACTCGGAGGCCAGCTGGGCGAAGTCGTCGTTCGCCTCAGGCAGCTCGCGCTCCTTGACGGACTTGACGACAACCTTGACCTGCGCGGCTTCGCCTGCGTGGTCGCCGCCCACGAGGGTGGTGTCGAAGATCGCGTCCTCGTCGGCGCTGAGGCCGGTCACGGCCTCGTCCATGCCCTCGAGCATGGTGCCGGCACCGACCTGGTAGGACAGCCCGGTTGCGGAGTCCACTTCGGCGCCGTCGATGCTTGCCGTGATGTCGATGCTCAGGAAGTCGCCGTCGGCGGCCGGGCGGTCAACGGTCTTCAGCGTGCCGAAGCGGCCGCGCAGCTCGTCGAGGGCCTTGTCGACGTCGGCGTCGGAGGACTCGGCGGCGGCAACCTCAACCTTGATGCCGGAGTAGTCAGGCAGCTCGATTTCCGGGCGGACGTCAACCTCGGCCTGGAACTTCAGCTCACCCTCGGTGGCGGAAGGGTCCGGAACCTCGGTGATCTCAACCTCGGGACGGCTGAGGGGACGGATGCCGGATTCCTGGACAGCAGCCTGGTACCAGCCGTTGAGGCCTTCGTTGATGGCGGTCTCGAGGACGTAGCCGCGGCCGACGCGCTGGTCGATCAGCTTGGCGGGAACCTTGCCCTTACGGAAGCCAGGGACCTGGATCTGCGAAGCAACAGTCTTGTATGCCTCGTCGATGCTGGGCTTCAATTCCTCAAAGGGGACCTCAACATTGAGCTTGACCCGCGTGGGGGTGAGGTTCTCGACAGCGCTCTTCACGGTCTAAGTACTCCTGGTTTTGTTGGATGGGCTCTGCAAACGCGTTGTTGTGACCAGGCCTGGGGCCCGGGCCGCAGAGTCGGGGTGACAGGATTTGAACCTGCGACTTCCTGCTCCCAAAGCAGGCGCTCTAGCCAAGCTGAGCTACACCCCGTAATGCACAGGACAGTCTACGGTCATACCTGCCGGGTTTGCACATTTGACACTGGGGGCATGAATTAGGTTTAGTTATATCCGGCTTGGACAGCCACCGAAGAAAAGCCCAAGGCTTTCCTTGGGGACGTAGCTTAATGGTAAAGCCTCAGTCTTCCAAACTGATTACGCGGGTTCGATTCCCGTCGTCCCCTCCGCAGAAAGAGGCCCCTCGACGAGGGGCCTCTTTCACGTTAAGCCCCTCCCGTGAACAGCGGCTGTTCAGGGCTAGGCGTGTCCCCCAATGCCCACTTCGCCGAGGACCAGGCGGGCTTCGGCCTGCAGAAACTGTCCGATCCGTTCCGCCTGCCGGGCCAGCTGTTCCAGCTGGGTTGTACCGGCCGGCTGGAACAGCTCGGCGGTGATCTCCAGTTTCTTTCCGGCGCGGCGGTGATGCCAGAGTCCGCGGACGACGCCGTCGACAAGTATGACGGGATAGTTACCTGCCTGCCCCCGGGACAGGGCGCGGGTACTTGCCACACCCGGGAACAGATGTTCCCTGGGCTGGCCGGCCACAACATAGGAGTCGAAGTAGGGCAGCAGCCTGACCCCCGCTGGTTCAGCAGAGATGTCCCCCGCGTCATGCCGCAGCACCCAGGCGGGCACCCCTGCCACCGTTACTTCAGCCAGGTCTCCCCGGTGGTGGTCGAAGAGCCTGGCTGCCCACACGTTCGGAACCGCCAGCCACCGCGCGAAGTGGGCTGGCGTAGCGGGGCCGTACGCCCGCAGGTAGGTCCGGACAAGCCAGCCAAGAGCCGGCGCGGCCTCAGCGGGCCGGAACCCGGGAAGCAGCTGCCGGGGGCCGCGGTACGTCGCTGCCCGCCCCCTGCCGGCGCCAAAGCAGAGCGCCCCGCGGAAGCCCGCTGTCCCCATCGCCGCCCGCCACCGCGGCCACATCGTCTGGAAGGCGGGCATCACGGGGACGGCAGCCCATGCTCCGGTTCTGGCGACGATGGCGTCGTTGAGTTCGTCGACGGTCAGCTCGTCCTGCCGCAGTGCGTCTGCAATGGCGTCCACGATCTGATCCGTCTGGCCGGGGGTCAGGAATTGTCCCAGCGAGGTGTGGGAGGGAATGGCTGCCAGCGCCCCGGTCCAGAGGGACAGATCGGCAGCCGGCAGCAGATGCACGGTGCCCCGGGGCCCAAAGGTCCTGACCAGGGTTGCGTCTTCCCACAGCGCTTTGCGTACGTCGATCCGGGATATGCCGTCGCCGCGCATTCCCACAGAAAGCTCGGCGGCCGGCATCACCTGGGCATGTGCGCCGCACATGGCCCGCACGATGTCAGCCGGAGAAGCATCCGGAGATGGAGCCGCAAGCCACTGGCGCTCGAGGCGCCTGGCGCACACCTGCGCCCACGAATACTCGCGCACCGGCCCGCCAGTTGTCGCCGCCCCCACGAGGGTCAGCTCACTCCGGCTGCTGGCAGGACGGGCACCAATACAGCTTGCGGGCAGCGTGTTCGGCCAGGGCAACAGTGGTGCCGCAGATCCGGCATGGCTGGCCATGCCGGCGGTAGACAAAGTGTGCCTCGTCCCCCGGCGGAAGCTGGTCGCTCCGGGTCCAGAAACCGGCGGTGGTGGTAATGATCCGACCGTCGCGGACGCCGTCGGACATCACCGCGGCCATGTCGTCCCAGAGGAGGCCGGCGGCCTCCTCCGGGAGCGCGCGGCCGGGAAGCAGGGGGTCGATCCGGCCGCGGAACAGCACCTCGGCCCGGTAGACATTCCCGACGCCGGCAATCACCTTCTGGTCCATCAGCAGCGTGGCCACGGGTGTCCGCTTCGTCAGGATGCGCCGGATGAAGTCATCCCTGCTCCCGGCGGTGTTGTGGAGCGGATCGGGACCCAGCCTGTCCAGTACGGCGGCGGCCTCGTCCTCGGTGATGGCCGCACACGTCGTGGCGCCGCGCAGGTCGGCCCAGCCGTGGCTGCTCGCCAGCCGCACGCGCACCGCGCCCACCGGCGCCGGCGGACCGGCGTACCCGGCGGCGGCAGGATCACCGGAGTCACCGGCCACTTCCCGCTCCCCCACCCGGCGGGGCGCGCCAATGGTGGAGGCCCCCCGGAACTGGCTGTCCCCGCCGAAATCCCAGGCCCCGTACAGGCCGAGGTGGACGTGGAGCACCAGCCCGTGCTCAAAGTGCAGGAACAGGTGCTTGCCGTGCGCGGACGCGCGCAGCATGCAGTGCCCGTCCAGCAGGCCGGCGCCGGCGGCAAAGCGGCCCTGCGGGCTGCTGACAGCCAGCCGCTCGCCGGCGAACACGTCGCCGAACTGGCGGGCCAGCCGGTGGATCGAGTGGCCTTCGGGCACTATTCGACGATCTCGCCGGTGGTTTCGTAGGTGGCGATCTTGCCGATGCGCCGCACGTGCCGCTCATCGTTGCTGAAGGGCTCCTGCAGGAAGGCCTCGATCAGCGCGGTGGCTTCCTCGACGCTGTGCTGGCGCCCGCCAACGGCCACGACATTGGCATCGTTGTGCTCGCGGGCCAGCGTGGCGGTGGCGTGGTTCCAGGCGAGGGCGGCGCGGACACCCTTGACCTTGTTGGCCGCGATCTGCTCGCCGTTTCCGGACCCGCCCAGCACGATGCCCAGGGCGTGGACCCCGGCCTCCTGGTCCGCCACCACCGCGAGCGCCGCGTTGATGCAGAAGGAGGGGTAGTCATCCAGTGCGTCGTATTCCTTGGGGCCGTGATCGACCACCTCGTAGCCGTTCGCCGTCAGGTGCTTGACCAGGTGGGCGCTGAGCTCCATGCCGGCGTGGTCGGTGGCGATGTGGACCCGCGGAAAGGCAGGGTTTGTGGTCACGGTAGCTTCCGTTCAGTCATGAGCACCGGGGCGCGGCCGGGCTGGTACAGGTCAGATCAACAGATCCAAGAGTACTCGGTGTGCTTCCGGCGGCGCGGCGGGGCCCGCGCCGTTACGCGGCAATTACGTCTCCGCCCCGCCCTCCGCTGGCGGACGGTTTTCCGGCGGACGGGTGTCACGGTGCGCCCTCGCCGCCACCCGGGTCAGGACTTCCGCGAGAAGGGCAGCGGAAGCCGGGTTTCCGCCGCTAACGGCGAGCCGGTGGCCGTCGGTTTTCCGGACGACGACGGCGGGGCCGCTGCTGACGAGGACCGCTGCGGTTCCGTCGTGGTGCCGGTAGCCCCAGCCGCCGTAGTCCGCGGCGCGCACGTCAGCAGGTTGGGCGGCGGAGATGGCGGCTGCGGGGACATCAACCACGCGCAGGATGCCGGCCAGGAAAACCCGCAGGCCGCTGCGGTCCGCGGTGACCCGGGCGAACAGGAACGCTGCGCCCACCAGGGCAACCGCCACCAGCAGGACGCCCAGCCACGGCACCGCGATGGCGATCAGTGAGGCCGGAAACAGGCTGGCGATGGCGATCATCACGAAGACGGAGCTGCGTGCATGCACCCAGAACCGCACGGAATCCCCGGCCAGCTCGGGGTCGAGTTCCTGCTCCAGAGCCCGCTGCAGGGCGCGGTCGTCCTCCGGTGTCCACTGGTGGTCTGCCTTGAAGACAAATCCGATGATGACGCCCAGCGACAGCGCGGCGCCGCTGCCCATGGCCAGCACGATCACGTCCACACTGGATTCCCTGGCATCGGCCACCCCGGCCTGGCCCACCAGTGCTGCCGCCAGCACGGTGGTGACAAAGAGGCTCACCGTCAGCCCTGCGCCCATCATGATCCGGCGCATGATTGTGGGCCGGGAAAGCGGCACGGCCTGCAGCAGGACCAGCCAGCCGATAACAACGATCAGCGCGGACCCGCCACCCACAAAGGCGGGGAACGGCGCGAAGGCGGTGCCGCCGTCGTTGTTCCACATGACCGCCAGGGGTTCCGGCAGGTCCGGCCGCAACAGCACGGCACTGACGGCGAATCCCGCGGCGAGCAAGACTGGGAAGCCGATCGCGAACCGCAGCGCCTTAGTGTCCACAGCATCGAGGATCTTTCCCATGCCTTAACGCTACCCCTGCGCCTGCCGGCTGGTGAGGGGTACGGGACCGGAGTGCGCCGGCAGGAACGTGAGCTGCGCAACTTGCCAAGGGGCGCCGGAATGAAACAATGGCTTCACAGTGATGCGGGCCGGGCCAGTCCGGCCACCACAACCTCTGGAGGCACAACCTTGCCAGGCATGAACCTGACGCGCGCCGAAGCACGCGAGCGCGCCGCCCTGATCTCCGTCGACTCCTACGATGTCAGCCTGGACCTGACCAGGGGCGAGACCGTCTTCGGATCCACCACCACCGTCAGGTTCACGGCGGCGCCGGGATCGTCGTCGTTCATCGACGCCGTGACGGACGCCGTCCACAGCGTGACGCTGAACGGCCGGGAACTGGACCCCGCCGAGGTCTCCGACGGCATCCGGATCCAGCTGCCGGACCTTGCGGCGGACAACGAGCTGACGGTGGTGGCGGACGCCCCCTACATGAACACCGGCGAAGGCCTGCACCGCTTCGTGGACCCGGTGGACGGGGAGGTGTACCTGTACACGCAGTTCGAGGTGCCGGACTCACGCCGGATGTTCGCCGTCTTTGAACAGCCCGACCTCAAGGCCACCTTCCGGTTCCGCGTCACCGCGCCCTCGCACTGGGACGTCGTCTCCAACTCCCCCACCCCGGAGCCCGTGCCGGCTTCCCCGGAGAACGGCGGCGGCGCCCGCTCAGTGTGGGACTTCGCCCCGACGCCCCGCCTGTCCTCGTACGTCACCGCGCTGATCGCCGGACCGTACCAGTCGGTGCGCAGCGATGTCACCAGTTCGGACGGCCGCGTCGTGCCGCTGGGCGTCTTCGCGCGGAAGTCCCTCATGCAGTACCTGGACGCGGACAACATCTTTGAGCTCACACGGCAGGGGTTCGAGTTCTTCGAGGCCCAGTTCGGCTGCCCGTACCCGTTTGAGAAGTACGACCAGCTGTTTGTTCCCGAGTTCAACGCCGGCGCCATGGAAAACGCCGGCGCGGTCACCATCCTTGAGGGCTACGTCTTCCGCGGCAAGGTCCCGGAGGCACAGGTGGAACGCCGTGCCATCACCGTGCTCCACGAACTGGCCCACATGTGGTTCGGCGACCTCGTGACCATGCGCTGGTGGAACGACCTCTGGCTCAACGAGTCCTTCGCCGAATACATGTCACACCTGGCCGCCGTGGAGAACACGAAGTTCCAGAGCGCCTGGACCACCTTCGCCTCTGTGGAGAAGTCGTGGGCCTACCGCCAGGACCAGCTGCCCACCACCCACCCGATCTTCGCCGAGATCAACGACCTGCATGACGTGGAGGTGAACTTCGACGGCATCACCTATGCCAAGGGCGCCTCCGTGCTGCGGCAGCTGGTGGCCTGGGTGGGGCCGGAAAAGTTCATGGCCGGCGTGCGCGAGTACTTCGCCAAGCATTCCTGGAAGAACACCGAGCTCGGTGACCTGATGGTGGAACTGGAGAAGGCCAGCGGGCGGGACCTGGACCAGTGGGGCCGCCTGTGGCTGGAAACGGCCGGGGTGAACTCGCTCAAGCCCGAACTCTCGGTGGATGCGGACGGGACCATCACATCCTTCGCCGTCCTGCAGTCCGCCGTGGCCGAGCAGCCCACCATCCGGCCGCACCGGCTCGCAGTTGGGTTCTACGACCTCACCGGCGAGGGCACGCTGGAGCGCGTTCACCGGGAGGAACTGGACGTCGACGGCGAACGCGCCGAGGTCCCGGCACTGGCCGGGCTCAAGCGGCCCGACCTGATCCTGCTTAACGACGACGACCTCGCGTACGCCAAGGTTCGCCTCGACGAGCGGTCCCTGGCCACCGCCACGGCGCACCTGAAGGATTTCCGCGAGAGCCTGCCGCGGACCCTGGTTTGGGGCTCGGCGTGGGATGCTGCACGGGACGGCGAGAGCCCCGCGCGCGGCTATGTGGAGCTGATCCTGGCCAACATCGCCTCCGAGACCGACTCCTCGGTGATCCTGGTGCAGCTGCGGCAGTTGGCCACCACGCTCACGTTCTACGTTGCCGAGGAGCACCGCGAAGCCACCACTGTGGCCGCCGTCGACCGCCTCTGGGAACTTGCCTCGGACGTGCCCGGCGGATCGGACGCGCAGCTGCAGTTCATCAAGTCCTTTGCCCTGCTGGCCCGCAGCGGGGACCAGCTGGACCGGATTGCCGGGCTGCTGGACGGCTCGGCCACCCTCGCCGGACTGACCGTGGACCAGGACCTCCGCTGGGAACTGGTAGCCGCCCTCGTGGCAGGCGGCCGGCTGGGCCAGGAGGACATCGACCAGGAACTGGAACGGGACAACACGTCCAGCGGCCAGAACGCCGCCGCCCTGGCCAAGGCGGCCATCCCCACGCCGGAGGCAAAGGCCGAGGCGTGGGAGTCGATCGTGGTCAAGGGCGATCTTTCCAACGCCATCCAGGCCTCGGCCGTCACCGGCTTCACCCGCGTGCTGGACACGGCCCTGCTGGAGCCATACGCGGAAAAGTACTTCGAGGCTGTGCCCGGGATCGTCGCCGAGCGGACATTCGCCCTGGCCCAGCAGATTGTCCTCGGACTGTA
This sequence comes from Arthrobacter sp. NPDC057388, assembly GCF_042668165.1. Classification (NCBI taxonomy): domain Bacteria; kingdom Bacillati; phylum Actinomycetota; class Actinomycetes; order Micrococcales; family Micrococcaceae; genus Arthrobacter; species Arthrobacter sp. NPDC057388. Next base: position 97,216 of record NZ_JBHVBL010000011.1, on the reverse strand, counting down.
CCCGGCGCAGCTGACGAGGCAGGCCACCGTGGACCGGACCGACGAATTCCTCGCGTCGCTGCCCGAAGAGAGCGCCGCCCTGCGCCGGATGATGCTGGAAAACCGCGACGGCGTTGCGCGGGCCCTGCGCGCCCGCGCCGCGGACCGCTGATGGCGCTCGACGAGCACCGCTATTCGCTGGCGGTCCGCTGGACCGGCAACCTCGGAAGCGGCACGTCGTCCTACCGGGACTACTCCCGGGACCACGACATCGAGATTCCCGGTTTGCCGGTCCTGCAGGGCTCGGCCGATCCCACCTTCCACGGCGACCGCTCCCGGTACAACCCGGAGCAGCTGCTGCTGGCCGCGCTGGCCCAGTGCCACATGCTCTCCTTCCTGCACGTCGCGGTGAGGCATGGCGTGGTGGTTCTCTCCTACGAGGACAACGCCACCGGCATGATGCGGCTGAACCGGGACGGCAGCGGCCAGTTCGAAACCGTGACGCTGCACCCGCAGGTGACGGTGGCGGATCCCGCGCACATTGTGCTGGCCGGGCAGATGCACCACGAGGCGAACAAGGTGTGTTTCATAGCCCGCAGCGTAAATTTCCCTGTGCTGCACGTTCCCGTTACCACAGCCGGAAGTCCATAACCAGCGGCAGACCCCGCTAGGCTTAAAAGCGACCAAGGAGCGGCCGGCCTCCCGCCACGCGAGGAGACCGGCCGCCGCCGGACAGCAGCTAGGAGCCTTCCTGCAGATGTACAGCATGTTCACAACGCCTTCGGCCTCACTGGAACCCACCGGCCTCGACCTCGCCGGTGTGGCCATCAGCCTCGGTGCAGGCATCGTCCTGTGGGTGGCCGCGAGTTTCCTGATCGCCAGGATCACCAAACGCGTGGCGAACGGCACGTCGCTGTTCAAGAAGCCCCACTTCCGCTGGGTGGCCCCGGCGCTGCGCGCCCTGGACCACGAGCGGCGCGTACAGCGGGCCAACACCATCGGTTCGCTCCTGAAGAGCGGCATCGGAGTGATCATTGCCGTCATCACCAGCATCTACATCCTGAAGAACCTCGACGTCGACGTGGCGCCGCTGCTGACCAGCGTGGGAATCCTCGGTATCGCCATCGGTTTCGGTGCCCAGCAGCTGATCAGGGACTTCCTGGCCGGCATCTTCATTACCATCGAGGACCAGTACGGCATCGGCGATGTCATTGAGACCAGCGAGGTGGTGGGCGTCGTGGAGTCGATCGGCCTGCGGATTACCCGTGTCCGCGACGAGAACGGCGCCATCTGGTACCTCCGCAACGGCGAGATCCTCCGCGTGGGCAACCGCTCGCAGGGCAACTACGTGGCGCCGGCGGAACCTGACGAACCGGCTGCCGAAGCCGAACACGCACCCCAGCAGAAGGCCGGAGAATAGCCATGACCATGCCATCCCTTCCCACCCCGCCGGAGCCCGGCGCCCGCAAGCCGCTGATGCGCAACGACCCGTTCAGCCAGCCGGGCTACACGGACAACTTCTATGACGCGGTGGGTGGCCACGAGACATTCGTGAAGCTCATCGATGTCTTTTACGACGGCGTGGCCACCGATCCGCTGCTGCGCCCCATGTATCCGGAAGAGGATCTGGGACCGGCCAAGCGGCGGTTCCTGATGTTCCTGGAGCAGTACTGGGGCGGCCCCACCACCTACGGGGAGGAGCGCGGACACCCCCGGCTGCGGATGCGCCACATGCCGTTCCGGGTAACGCCCGAGGCCAAGGACCGCTGGCTGCACCACATGCGGACAGCCGTCGATTCACTGGACCTGCCGCCGCTATACGAGGGCACGCTGTGGGATTACATGGAACGGGCTGCCCTCTCGATGGTGAACAGCCCGGCCGGCGCCAACTAAAGGGTGCCGGCGCCGGCTACTACAGCAGGCCGGCGCCGGTGCGGGCCAGCACGTGCCCGCGGCTGCCGCTGAGCCGGAACCAGCGCCCGGCACGGTAGAGCTGCTGTTCGTTGCCGGCCGCCTCGTCCCCGCCGAGGAAACCCAGGGCAAGGGCGGCGAAAGCTGCTCCGGCCGGCATCCCGTGCCGGCCCTCCAGTTCGCGCCCCCAGACCGCGGCGCGGGCATTGTTCACGATCGCGGCGCCCGGCTTGTCCGGAACGATCCCTGCCACTTCGGCGATGCCCGCTTCGGCGGCCTGCCGCAGTTCGGCGTCGGGGACGGTATCGACCAGTTCCCAGCCGCTGCGCGGGGCACCCACCCCGGCCCAGGATTCGGTGACGGTCGACGGCGGGACCGGCAGTTCGGCGTCGTTCTCCCCCGCCCGGGCCAGCCGGTCAAGGACGGAGGCGAGCGGAACCGTGACGTCCACGGCGGACGGTTCCGCCAGTCCCATGGTGCGCAGGCCCAGGATGGTGGGCGTTGCCTCGCCCAGGATCCTCGGCCGGAGGATGCAGACGTAGGCGGCCAGCACCGTGCCTGCTGCCTGCAGGCGGATGGCACCGTCGTCGATGGCTTTGGCGCGGGTGACGAACGTCCTGAGATCGGCAAGGTCGCGGGGGTCGGCAAAGCGGAAAGACTGGGTAAGGAGATCAGACACGTTAAGAACACTACCGGCTGGGGCCCGGTTGAGCGGTCCCGGGGCGCCGTCTAGAGTCAAACCATGACTGAAGCGGACGCCGGATTGCAGGCCTTGCCCACGAACGACCCCACAACTTCCCTCCTGGACCTGCTGGACCTCGGCGAGCTGGAAGGCGCCCGCACCGACGAGGACATCTTCATGGGTCCGTCACAGCGCCAGCCGCACCAGCGGGTTTTCGGCGGCCAGGTCCTGGCACAGTCCCTGATCGCGGGAATGCGGACCGTGGACGAGGAGCGCACGGTCCACTCCATGCACGGTTACTTCCTGCGGCCCGGCGACGCGAACAAGCCGATTACCTTTGGTGTCCAGCGCTTGCGGGACGGCCGCTCGTTCTCCGCGCGGCGCGTGCATGCCTATCAGGACGGCACGCCCATCCTGTCCATGATCGCCTCGTTCCAGGCAGGCGACGACGGGATCGAACACCAGTCCCAGATGCCGGCCGGCATCCCCGACCCGGAGACGCTGCCGAGCACCGCTGACCTGCTGGGCAAGTTTGACCATCCCGTGGCACGGCACTGGGCGTACGAGCGGCCCTTCGATATCCGCCATGTGGACCCCGCCCTGTACGTGGCGGCCACCGGGAAGAAGGAAGCTCGCAACGCCGTGTGGATGAAGACGTTCAGCCCCATGCCGGACAACGACAACACGCACCGTGCCGCCCTGGCCTACGCCAGTGACTACACGCTACTCGAATCGATTCTCCGCAAGCATGGGCTGAGCTGGATCACACCGGGCATGAGCGTGGCCAGCCTCGACCACGCCATGTGGTGGCACCGTCCCGTACGCGTGGACGAGTGGCTCCTGTATGTGCAGGAGTCGCCCAGCGCCCAGGGGGCACGCGGCCTGGCGACCGGCAAGATCTTCAACCGGGAGGGCCTGCACGTGGCATCCGTGGCCCAGGAGGGCATGGTCCGGGTCCCGACCGACATCAAGAGCAAGGTTGCCGGCGCGGTGCAGTCAAAGCTCCTGCAGCACCAGATGCGCAAGGCCTGACGGATCGTTGGCATGCGAAAGGCCGGCCCCGGACTGACCAGTTGAACTGATCGGCCCGGGGCCGGCCTTTCGCGTTTAGTTTTGCCGCTGCCTGACTAGTCGCGGGTCAGCTTGCGGTGCGTAACGCGGTGCGGCTTGGCCGCGTCGGGGCCGAGGCGCTGCACCTTGTTCTCCTCGTAGGATTCGAAGTTGCCCTCGAACCAGTACCACTTCGACGGGTTCTCGTCGTCGCCCTCGTAGGCGAGGATGTGGGTGGCCACCCGGTCCAGGAACCAGCGGTCGTGCGAGACCACGACGGCGCAGCCGGGGAACTCCAGCAACGCGTTTTCCAGGCTGCTGAGGGTTTCAACGTCGAGGTCGTTGGTGGGTTCGTCGAGCAGCAGCAGGTTGCCGCCCTGCTTGAGGGTCAGCGCCAGGTTCAGGCGGTTGCGCTCACCGCCGGAGAGCACGCCGGCCTTCTTCTGCTGGTCCGGGCCCTTGAAGCCGAAGGCGGCGACGTAGGCGCGGGAGGGCATTTCAACGTTCCCCACCTGGATGTGGTCGAGGCCGTCGGACACGACCTCCCAGAGGGTCTTGTTGGGGTCGATGCCGCCGCGGCTCTGGTCCGCGTAGGAGATTTTGACCGAGTCGCCGATCTTCAGTTCGCCGCCGTCGAGGGGTTCGAGGCCGACGATGGTCTTGAAGAGCGTGGACTTGCCAACACCGTTCGGGCCGATGACGCCGACGATGCCGTTGCGCGGCAGGGAGAAGGACAGTCCGTCGATCAGGGTGCGGTCGTCGAAGCCCTTTTGCAGGTTCTTGGCCTCGAGGACCAGTCCGCCCAGGCGCGGTCCCGGCGGGATCTGGATCTCTTCGAAGTCCAGCTTCCGGGTGCGGTCCGCCTCGGCTGCCATTTCCTCGTAGCGGGCCAGACGTGCCTTCGACTTGGTCTGCCGGCCCTTGGCGTTGGAGCGGACCCATTCGAGTTCCTCGGCGAGCCGCTTGGCCTGCTTGGCGTCCTTCTTGCCCTGGATTTCCAGGCGGGCGCGCTTCTTCTCCAGGTAGGTGGAGTAGTTGCCCTCGTAGGGGTACAGGTGGCCGCGGTCGACTTCGGCGATCCATTCCGCGACGTGGTCCAGGAAGTACCGGTCGTGGGTGACGGCGAGGACGGCACCTTCGTAGGTGGAGAGGTGCTGTTCCAGCCACAGGACGCTCTCGGCGTCAAGGTGGTTGGTGGGCTCGTCCAGGAGCAGGAGGTCCGGCTTCTGGAGGAGGAGCTTGCAGAGCGCCACGCGGCGGCGTTCACCACCGGAGAGCAGGGTGACATCCGCGTCGGCCGGCGGGCAGCGGAGGGCGTCCATCGCCTGCTCGAGCTGGGAGTCCAGGTCCCAGGCGTCGGCGGAGTCGATGGCCTCCTGCAGGTGGCCCATCTCTTCGAGGAGTGCGTCGTAGTCCGCGTCCGGGCTGGCCATCTCTTCGGAGATTTCGTTGAAGCGCTGGATCTTGCCGTAGATCTCGCCCACGCCTTCCTGGACGTTGCCCAGGACGGTCTTCTCCTCGTTCAGGGGCGGCTCCTGCAGCAGGATGCCCACGGTGTAGCCGGGGCTCAGCCGGGCTTCGCCGTTGGAGGGGGTGTCCAGGCCGGCCATGATTTTCAGGATGGTGGACTTACCGGCACCGTTGGGGCCAACAACACCGATCTTGGCGCCCGGGAAGAAGGACATGCTTACGTCGTCGAGAATAAGTTTTTCGCCAACAGCCTTTCGGGCCTTGGTCATTGTGTAGATAAATTCCGCCATGGTTCCAAATCTAGTGGGTTGGCGGGCATAACTCACATTCGCGTCAGGCCCGACATTCGCATCAGGCCTCATACTGCATCAGGCGGGCGCGCCTACGAAGCACCTGCCGTTCGACAGGGCCGGCAGCACGGTCACCGTCACCTTTCCTTCCCGGATCTGGCCGACCACGCAGTCCTTCCCCTGCACTGCCGCCGCCTCCATGGAATCCACCTCGAGTCCGGTGGGTGTCCGTCCCGCCGACACCTCAAGGTTCTTTGCCGGGATGCCTGCCGCGGTGAGCGCGGAGGTGATGTCCGCCTGGGCCGGCTTCGCACTGGCTTTGACGACGTTCCCGAGGACGTCGGCCATGGTTCGCTCCAGGGCGGCTGTCGCGCCGGAGGACGCGGCGGCACCGGAGGCAGGGCTGTTACCGGCCTGCGCAGTGGGGCCGGAGGCACCTGCAGATGGCCGTTCCGACGCCCCCGTAGCAGCAGTTTCAGCAGTTGCTGCCGGGCCGCCTGCCGGCTGGTTCACCGTCGCCTGATCCCCCGTTGCCGTGCAGGCTGCGAGCGCCGGCAGCAACACAGCCGGCAGCAACACAACTGCCACGGCAAACCGGCCGGCAACCCGGCTGGCGTTCCTCCGGGCAGCAGTGGCATTGCCGCGGTGTGCCGTGTTCCGCTGAAGTGTCGTCGCTCGAATCACGCTGCCATTCTGCCATGCGGCACCGCCAGGGGGTGCGGTGCCGCACGCCGTGGGCGGTCAGGCAGCGGCTCCGGTGAGCTCCCCCGTTTCGGGATCGAGCTGCAGTTCATCGCCCGCGTCATCGACGAAAATGCCGTCCTCTGCCGCATCCCCCTCCCGTTCGTCCACCTCCCGGTCTTCGTCGGGCCCGTCGTCGCCCGGACCCGAGGAAAGGCTTCCGTCGGTCGCGGGACCAAGTCCATCGGCGGACTGCGTGTTCCACGAATTGCGGAGGAAGTTGGCGGTGCCCCACCTGAGGTCGTGACCCACGGCGTCGGCGTTGACCTCGGCGTCATAGTGGATGCGGCCGTCCTTCTCCCAGGTACGCATTTTCAGCCTGCCGACGACGATGACTTTCTGGCCCTTCTTGATGCTGCAGCCCATGTTCCCGGCCAGCTGGCGGTATCCCTGGACAGTAAACCAGCTCATGTTGGTTTCCACCCAGGCATTGGCAGCCTTGTCGAACCGCCGTTCCGGGCAACCGAGCCGGAATGAGGCGGTGGGAATGCCGCCGGGGGTTGTGGAACTCTTGATATCCGTGGCCACGAAGCCCCGGAGCGTAATAGTGTCGGTCATCTTGGTGTCCTGTCTCGAAGTGTCATGCCCTAGCAGGCAGTTCAAGCATCAACCGGCAGCAGCCTGGCAGGGAGGGCCGGGATTCCGTATGTGGAAAACCGGAGGGCCGGGACCTCCGAAGCCGGGAGAAACAGCCGGGTGGTTGACGCTGGCAGCACGCAAGTCAATGTAGACTTTTTAGGCGCCAGCAATGTGCGGGCCAGTCATTGCCCCAGTAGCTCAGGGGATAGAGCAGCGGCCTTCTAATCCGCCGGTCGGGGGTTCGATTCCCTCCTGGGGCGCGTTTGTGATGAAGCAGCAAACACCCCGGTCTTTGGACCGGGGTGTTTTTCTTTGCCTGCTGGTTCCTTGTCCGGCTGCAACTGCAAAGCATGCTTACTATTTGTGGGGATCTGTGCCTATGATCGGACTGGCGCCGGCGAAACACAGTGCCGGTAAACCTGGACCAACCGTCGAGGAAGGAAGACCCGGATGCAGCACAGCCAGTCGGGCGGATACCCCACCGATCCGGAGACGCCACGCCCTGCGGCCTCCCCAGCAGACCAGCCAAACGCCGAAGCTCCCCGCGACCAGGTTCAACCGGGTCAGGTTCAACCGGGTCAGGTTCAACCGGGTCAGATTCAACCGGGTCCGGCTTCGGGAACGTCTGCGGCAGGCCGCCATCCCGGCACCGCCGCCATTCCGGGCTACGACGGAACGACGTCACCTCAGCCGGGCGGGGCCGAACCTGAGCGTCGCGTGACGCGAGCCGGGATGATTTGGGCCGCGGTGGCCTCCGCCCTGGTGGTGCTGGTGCTGCTGATCGTCTTTATCCTGCAGAACCAGGAACTCGTCCAGGTGAAGTTCTTCGGCCTCGAAGGAGCGGTGTCCCTCGGGGTGTCGCTCTTCATCGCAGCGGTCGGCGGCGGAGTCCTGGTGGCCATGGCGGGCGCAGCACGCATCATCCAGCTGCGTGCCGCAGCCCACCGCCACAGGGTGCTGGCCGGCCGAAAGCGGTAAACCCGAAAGGACCGGTCAGCCCTCCAGGTACTCCTTGAGGTTGCCGAGCACCATGCCCCAGAGCTTCTCCGACTCCGCCGCCTCGTCATCGCTTTTGTTGTTGCCCTGGACGATGCTGACGCGGGTGCCTTCACCTACCGGCTCCAGCCCGTATTCCACGGTGTGGTAGTTCTCCGGCACGTCAGGCAGCCCGGACAGGGGGCTGTAGTGGGTGATGCGCAGGAGCTCGTTGGGGCGGGCTTCCAGCACGGTCCCCTTGTCCCGGTACGGCTTGCCCTGCCACTCCCCCTCAAACGTCACCGGCTCTCCCGGCTGCCACGTTGATGTGACGTGGGTTCCCAGGAAGTATTCCTTGACGTCCGCCGGATCCGTCAGTGCCTGCCACACGCGGCCCGGTCCCGCCCCGACCACAACGCTTGCCTGCGCATCCCTGAATTGGTTGTTCATGGCGTCCCTCCTTGGCGTCACCCTACCGGCGGAAGGCGGCGGCGGGTAAGAGGCACTGCGTTCAGGCGAAGGGAAGAACCAGTTCCGCGTAGCGGTCCTTCATCGTCGCCAGCACCTCGTCGCCGTCGGTGTCCCAGATCTCCTGGTTGAAGATTTCCACCTCAATGTCGCCGGTGTAGCCGGCGTCCCGCACCCAGGTTCCGATCGTGGCGAAGTCGATCACGCCGTCGCCCATCATTCCGCGCGAGAGCAGCGCGTCCGCCGCGATCGGAAGGTTGAAGTCACACACCTGGTAGGAGGCGATGCGGTTCTCCCTGCCCGCGCGCTCTATCTGGGCTTTCAGCTCCGGATCCCACCAGACATGGAAGGTGTCGACGGCGACCCCCACCGCCCTGGCGTCATACGGGGCGGCAAGGTCCAGCGCCTGCCCCAGCGTGGAGATGAGGGCCCGGTCGGCGGCATACATCGGGTGCAGGGGTTCCAGCACCAGGCGGACACCATGCTCGACGGCGAACGGAACGAGATCCTCGAGCCGGTCGGCCACGCGCTGGCGGGCGGCCACGACGTCCTTCTCCCCCGGCGCCAGGCCCCCGACCACGAGGAAGAGTTCCTGCGTGTCGAGCGCGACGGCCTCGAGGACCGCTGCCCGGTTGTCCGCCAGGGCTGCTGCCTGGCCGCCGGTGTCCGGAGCCGTGAGGAACCCGCCGCGGCACAGCGAGGAAACCCGCAGCCCGGCGTCCTTGATCAGCTTCGCGGCCTTGTCCAGTCCGGCCTCGGCGACGATGTCGCGCCAGGGCCCGATGGCGGGGATGCCGGCCCGGACGCACCCGTCCACGGCCTCGGCGAGCGTCCATTTCTTGGTGGTGGCACTGTTGAGGGAAAGCCGTGAGAAGTCGGTCATACTCCCACCCCGTTGATGCGCAGGAAATCGGACATCCGGAACGCAGCAAGCGCAGGGTCCTTCAGCAGCCCGGCATCGTCGGCCAGTTCGAAGGTCTTGGCGAGGTGCACGACGGAGCGTCCCGAGTGCAGTCCGCCGACCATCTGGAAGCCGGGCTGCTTGCCGTTGAGCCAGGAAAGGAAGGCGATCCCGGTCTTGTAGTAGAACGTGGGGGCGCTGAAGATGTGCTTGCCCAGTTCCCGGGTGGAGTCCAGGATGGCGCGCGCCTTGGCTGCGTTTCCGGCGTCGTAGCTCTGCAGCGCCGCTGACGCCGCGGGGTAGATGGCGGCGAAGATGCCGAGCAGGGCGTCGGAGTGGAGGGTGCCGTCACCGTCGATCAGTTCCGGGTAGTTGAAGTCGTCGCCGGTGTAGAGGCGGACACCTTCGGGGAGTGCGGCACGGAGGGCAATCTCGTGCGATGCGTCCAGGAGGGAGACCTTGACGCCGTCCACCTTGTCCGCGTTGTCCCGGACGAGCGAGAGGAAGGTTTCCGTGGCCGTGGCGACGTCATCCGAACCCCAGTAACCGGCCAGTGCCGGATCGAACATGGTGCCGAGCCAGTGCAGGATGACCGGCTGCTCGGCTTCCTGCAGCAGCGTGGAGTAGACCTTCAGGTAGTCCTCGGCGCTTGCCGCCACCCGGGCCAGCGCCCGGGATGCCATGAGGATCACCTTGGGCCCCGCTTCACTGACGACGGCGACCTGCTCGCGGTAGGCGGCCAGGACAGCCTGCAGCCCGGCTTCGCCGGACGGCAGGGCAGCGAGGTCCAGCTGGTCGGTGCCGGCGCCGCAGGAGACGAGGTCCCGGACCGTCATGCCCGCCGTCGCCGTTCCCCCGGTGGTGACCACCGAGGCCGCCTCCGCCCCGGTGCGCTTGATCAGCTGCTGCGTGGCGGCCCAGTCCAGGCCCATGCCGCGCTGGGCGGTGTCCATCGCATCAGCGACACCGAGCCCGTAGGACCACAGCTCGTGCCGGTAGGCCAGGGTGGCATCCCAGTCAAGGCGGGCCGGGGCACCCGGGGTGTTGTCGGCGGTGACTTCGGGGATGACATGGGCGGCCGCGTACGCCCGGCGCGACGTCAGCGGTGCAGCCGGCTTGGCCCAGGTGGTGGCGGCGCGAAGACGGTATTCCCGGGTTCCGCCGTCGGTGGTGGGAAGGATCAGTGATGTCATTAGAGGGTGATCTCCGGGATGTCGATGGTGCGGCGTTCATCGCTGGACTGCAGGCCGAGCTCGGCGAGCTGTACGCCGCGGGCGGCGGAGAGCAGACCAAAGCGGTGCTCGCGGCCGGCAACGACGTCCCGCAGGAACTCTTCCCACTGCAGCTTGAAGCCGTTGTCCAGCTCTGCGTTGGCCGGCACTTCCTGCCACTGGCTGCGGAAGGAATCGGTGACCGGGAGGTCCGGGTTCCAGACCGGTTTTGGCGTGTGGGCACGCTGCTGGGCGACGCACTTGTTAAGGCCCGCGACGGCGGACCCGTGCGTGCCGTCCACCTGGAACTCGACCAGCTCGTCGCGGTAAACCCGGACGGCCCACGAGGAGTTGATCTGGCCGATGACATCGTCCCCGCCGGGGGTAACGAGTTCGAAGATGCCGTACGAGGCGTCATCCGCCGTAGCGTTGTACTCCTTGCCGGACTCGTCCCAGCGGGTGGGGATGTGGGTGGCGGTCTTGGCGTTGACGCTCCTGACCTTGCCGATGATGCCTTCCAGAACGTAGTTCCAGTGGCAGAACATGTCCGTGGTCATTCCGCCGCCGTCCTCCTTGCGGTAGTTCCACGACGGCCGCTGGGCCGCCTGCACGTCACCTTCGAAGACCCAGTAGCCGAATTCACCGCGAATGGACAGGATCCGGCCGAAGAACCCCTCATCCACGAGGCGGCGCAGCTTGACCAGACCGGGCAGGTAAAGCTTGTCGTGCACGACGCCCGCGGTCACCCCCGCTTCCTTGCCGATGCGGGCCAGCTCAATGGCCTCCTCAAGGGTTTCGGCCGTCGGCTTTTCGGTGAAAATGTGTTTCCCGGCCTTCATCGCCTTCTTCAGGGTCGCGGCCCGCAGGCTGGTCATGGAAGCGTCGAAGACCACGTCGACAGTGGGATCGCTGATGACGGCGTCCAGGTCCGTGGTCCATTCCGAAACCTTGTGCAGCTCCGCAAGCTCACGGATTTTCGCTTCGTTGCGGCCGACGAGGATCGGCTCGACCTGGACCTTGGTGCCGTCCTCCAGGGTGAAGCCTCCGGCATCACGGATGGGAAGAATCGAGCGCAGCAGGTGCTGGCGGTATCCCATCCGGCCGGTGATGCCGTTCATGGCAATGCGGATCGTCTTTGTTTCGAAGTCCATGAGTCCTCATTCATCGTTCTTGGAAGTCGGCTGGGAAAGCGCATTCCCACCGCTCCCATACTGCAGAAGGATTGCCCATCTGGCAAGCGCTTTCCACAAATTCTTCCGACTGCGATAATGTGGGCACCAACCGAGTTTCCCGAGCCGGGGCCCGTTGAAGAGGAGTTACGTTTGTGGCCGCAAGCACACTGACCCAAGTAGCCCGCCTGGCAGGAGTCTCCCCCGCCACCGCCAGCCGTGTCCTCAACGGTTCCGCCAGGACCCCGGGACCTGACATCGCGGAGCGCGTGCGGAAGGCCGCTGACTCCCTCGGCTACATCCCCAACGCCCAGGCGCAGGGCCTCGCCAAGTCGAGTTCCGGGCTCATCGGGCTCATCGTGCATGACATTGCCGACCCCTACTTCTCGGCCATTGCCCGCGGTGTGCAGGCCGCTGCCCGCCACCAGAACAAGATGGTGCTGCTGGCCACGACGGCGGGCGGCCCGGCCGACGAACGGGCGGCTGTGGCGGCCTTTGCCGCACGCCGGGCGGACTCCATTGTGATCGCGGGATCACGGTCTGCGCGGACTGCCGACAGCCAGGGCAACGCCGAACTGGCCGCCGAGCTCGACCGCTACTGCCGCAACGGCGGCCGGGTGGGCGTGGTGGGGCACGCCGTGGTAGGCGCCGAATCGGACGAGGGCTATCACGTGGTTGAAGTTCCCAACGAGGCGCTTGCGGCGGAACTCGCCCGCGAACTGGCCAGGTTCCATGCCGGGGAGTTCGTGGTTATTGCCGGCCCGGAGGGTCTCCTGACATCCGACGACCGGGTCCGCGGCTTCCAGCGCGGCCTGGCGGATGCCGGGCTGCCGCAGGCGGATGTCCTGCATACCGGATTCGACCGCGCGGGCGGCTATGACGCCGGGCTGGAACTCGCCGGCCGCATCGGGGGGCACGGCGGAACCGATGGGGACAGTTCCGCCTCCTCACGTCCCCGGCTCTGCATCTTCGCGGTTAACGACGTCATGGCAATCGGCGCCACCGCAGCCCTGCGTTCCAAAGGGCTGCGGATCCCCCGGGATGCGGCAATCGCCGGGTTTGACGACATCGAGACCCTGCGGGATTTCCGCCCTGCGCTCTCCACCGTCCGGCTCCCCTTGGAGGAGATCGGCAGGCTGGCTGTTCCCGGACCGGGCCAGCCGGAAGCCGCTGATGCGGCTGTCACCGGCGAGGTGACGCTACGACGCAGCACGGAGCCTGTCGGAGAGCCCAGGCAGGCCGGCGAACCCGCTTCCTAGTTCCCCGACAAATAGTTCCCCGGCAGATCCAGTTGCGGCAGCAACGCCGCCCGGCAAGGGAGGTAACCATGGCACAGCGTGGACACGAGGCAGCAGGCGCCATCACCACAGCGCCCGCCGACTGGCCCGCCGTCGAACAGCTGTTCGGCGTCCGGGGTGAACCGTCCCGGTGCTGGTGCCGCTTCTTTGCCCTGCCGGGTGCCAGCTTTGGCGCCACTCAGCCTGCTGACCGCAAGGCACAGCTGAAAAACAAGTTCGACGGCGGTGGACCGGCACCGGGCGTCCTGGCACACCGCGGCGGTTCCGCCGTCGGGTGGTGCGCCGTGGAACCGCGGCACTGCTACCCACGAATTCTCCGGTCGCAGGTGTTCAGGGCGGCCGGCGCGGCAGTGTCCGGCGACAGCGCTGGCGACGAACAGAGTTGCGTCTGGTCGGTGAGCTGTTTTGTGGTCGCTCCCGGCCACCGGCGCAACGGCGTGGCCGCCGCCCTGCTGGGCGCCGCCGTCGACCACGCACGCGCCAACGGGGCCGCCATCGTGGAGGCGTATCCGGTGGACCCCGCGCAGCGGCCGAAGGCCGGGCCGGCGGACCTGTACCAGGGCACGCTCGGGCTGTTCCTCGGCGCCGGGTTTGAAGTGGTCAGCGACGCTGTTCCCGGGCGCGCGGTGGTGCGGCTGCGCGTGGCTTAAGCCGGTCGCCGCGTCTCAGGCCCCTGCGACGACTATCTTGGCAGCATGGCAAATGAAGCGGTGCTGGCGTTGATTCGCGCCCAGCTGCGGGCGGCGGCGGACCCCGTCCGCGGCGCCGCGGCGCAGGCCTACATGAAGTCCTCCACGCCGTCCCTCGGAGTCCGCGTGCCGGAGGTGCGCAAGACCGTCAAAGCCGCGGCCGCCGCCCATCCCTTTGGCACCTCCGAAGAGCTGCGGTCCACGGTGCTTGCCCTGTGGCGCGAGGCCCAATACCGGGAGGAACGGTATGCGGCGATTGACCTGACAGGACTGCGGAGCGTGGCCGTGGACCTCCGGATGTTGCCGGTGTACGAGGAGATCATCCGCACGGGCTCATCGTGGGACTACGTGGACGGTGTGGCGCACCGGATCGGCGCGCTGCTCCAGGCCCACCGGGAGGAAATGACCGGTGTCCTGCTGCACTGGAGCACCAACCGGGATTTCTGGTTCCGGCGGGCGTCCATAACCGCCCAGCTGGGAGCAAAATCCCGGACGGACACCGGCCTGCTCTCGGCGGTCATCGAGGCGAACCTGGCCGACAATGAGTTCTTTATCCGCAAGGCCATCGGGTGGGCGCTGCGTGAGTTCGCCAAGACCGACCCCGGCTGGGTGCTCGGGTTCGTGACACGCCATGGACCGGCCCTCAGCCCGCTTTCACGCCGGGAGGCTCTGAAAAACCTTCCCGCGGCAACGGATCGTGCCGCAGCGGATCCTGCCGGACGGGACGGACAGGTCAGATAACCGGACGGGTTGTGACCGGCTGGTCCGCCTTGCTGAACAGCAGCTTGGTGCTGCGGTCCAGGAAGATCAGGTACAGCGCAAACAGCAGCGCGATAATGGCGGCCGCATTCCGGGCGAGTGCCAGGGCAAGGCCGAGGTCGTCGGTCTGCAGGTAGGGGAAGACTTCCAGCTGGTCGGAGATGGCGTAGACCATGAAGAAGGACACAATGAAGTACAGGGCCTTGACCTGCCAGTCGTCGCGGATGCCGGTGACGGCGAACAGCGGGATCAGCCACACCACGTACCAGGACTGGATCATGGGCGCCAGCACCACCACCGCCGCGAACGCCAGGGTCAGCCGGCGCATGAGGCGGTCGTGCCCACCCCGGAAGATCTGCCACGCGACGATGCCCACGGCAAGCAGCTTCCCGGCGTCGTAAACCCACTTGGCAAGACCCCAGCCGTCCAGGCTGAACGCATTGGCGATGGAGGCCACCACCAGGCCAAGCAGCCCCACCGGTGCGTACCAGATCCAGACGCTGCCCGGCGCCGACAGGCCGTTGATCCAGCCGAACCCGAACCCGTTCACCAGGCTCATTGCATAGAGCAGGGCAACGCTGATTCCGGCCGTCAAACCCCAGAACACAAACTTCCGGGGCCAGCTGGCTCCCTTGCCGGCCCACAGCAGGCCGATGAACGGAAGGAACACCACGGTGATGGGCTTCACCGCGATGGAGGCCGTGACCAGAACGATGCCGAGGATGACCCGCCGCGTGGCGCAGTAGTACAGGCCCGCGAGGGCGAGCCCGATCATCAGGGCATCGTTGTGGACGCTGGCGATGAAGTTGGTCAGGAACAGCGGGTTCGCTGCCGTCAGCCAGAGGGCACGGTGCGGATTGACCCCGTGCAGGTCGGCAAGCTTGGGAACGTAGATGATGCACAGCACCACACCGGCCAAGGCAGCGAGTCGGAACAGCATGATGCTGGCTTCCGGATGCACATTGGTGGACCACACCACGACCTGCTCGATCCACAGGAACAGCTGGCCGTAGGGAACCGGAGCCTCGGTCCACATCTTGTCCGCGCCAAGCTGGAAGTAGTTGGACAGCGCCGAGATGCCGTTTTCATAGGGGTTGAAGCCCTCGACCATCAACCGGCCCTGGCCGATATAGGCGTACACGTCCCGGCTGAAGAGGGGAACCGTGAACATCATGGGAAGGCCCCAGGCGACCACGGCCTGGAGCGTAGCCCTGCGGGCCTGGCGGCCCCAGACATGAACGTGTTGGCCCAGCCTGAGCCAGGCCCGGACCAGGAGCATGCCGCCCACTGCCAGCAGAACGATGGAGAGCCCGACGCCGAACGCTTCGGTGCGCATCCAGATGAACAGCGGCATCCGCCGCAGCTCCGAGACGGGAGCCAGCCAGCCGACGCCGAGCGAGCCGATGAGCAGGAACATGGAACCGATGAAACCGGAGAGAATCGGCGAACGTGGGTTGTCCACTTCCGGCCGGGCCGGGTCCATGGAAGTGCCGGTGGCCGTTTCCCCTATCGCAGGCACAGGCGCCGTCATCTCAGGATCATCCAATCTCTTCTGCGCCTATTCTCCCTAGGCTTGTCTTTTGTGGGCGCAAACCCACGCGCCGGCAGGCTGGGCGGCCGGCCAAATGGGGCGTACCCGGGCACGCGGCCGCGCAGGAACCCGTTGCCGTGTACCCGAAATATTAGCATCGGAGCGCCTCTCCAAGGCTTGCCAGCGGCTAAACGGTAGGCTGAACGGGTGCCTATTACTAACGAACGCATCGTCTGGATCGACTGCGAAATGACCGGCCTCGACAGCGTCAACGACGCCCTGATCGAGGTCGCTGCCCTGGTGACCGATTCCGAGCTGAACATCCTCGGCGACGGGGTGGATGTGGTGATCAAGCCGGACGACACCGCCCTCGCGCAGATGAACGACTTCGTGCGGGACATGCACACCCGCTCAGGCCTCCTGAAAGAACTTCCGGCCGGAAAAACGATGGCCGAAGCGGAAGAACTGGTGCTGGACTACATCCGCAAGTGGGTTCCGGACCCCCGCAAGGCACCCCTCGCCGGCAACTCGGTGGGAACGGACCGGGTCTTCCTGGCCAGGGACATGCCTTCGGTGGTGGAGCACCTGCACTACCGCATCATTGACGTCAGCACCATCAAGGAACTGGCCCGCCGCTGGTACGCGCGGGCCTACTTCCAGGCGCCGGCGAAGCTCGGCGGCCACCGCGCCCTTGGTGACATCAAGGATTCCATCGACGAGCTCCGGTACTACCGGGAAGCCGTCTTCGTTGCCGCCCCGGGGCCGGACAGCGCCACGGCCCAGAAGATCTCCCAGCGAATCGCGGCCTCGCCCTCCGCCGTTGACCAGCAGGCACCGGAAAGCGTTCCGCCGACCACTGCGCAGAAGTAATCTGCGCCACGTTTGAGGGAAATTTTGCCGAAACTGCCAAAAGTGGCAAAAGCAAGCCCCAACAGCAGGTACACTATTTCTCGTTGCCTTTTCGGACGGCCGGGAAAACCGGACGGTCTGCGGGGCACATGGTGGGCGTAGCTCAGTTGGCAGAGCGCCTGGTTGTGGTCCAGGAGGTCGCGGGTTCAACCCCCGTCGCTCACCCGCACCGAGGCCGGCAAGTATTTGCCGGCCAGCAACAAAGGCCGTACCGGTTACCCGGTGCGGCCTTTGTTGGTTTTCACCCCTGCCGGCTCGCGCCCGGCAAAGCGCCGAAGGAATTCCCTCACATGACCGTTCTGCCCATCACCATCTGGGGTGAGCCGGTGCTGCACCGCCGGGCCACCGAAGTCGAGGAGTTCGACGACGGGCTCCGCCAGCTGATTGCCGACATGTTCGAGACCAATGACAAGGCGAACGGCGTGGGACTGGCGGCCCCGCAGGTCGGCGTAGGCAAACGGATTTTCGTGTACAAGTACGAGAACGAGGACGGCGCTCCCCCGGCCGGGGTGGTCGTCAATCCTGTCCTTACCCTCTCCAAGGTCTCCGGGGCGCTGCCGGATCCGGACGAGGAAGTGGAGGGCTGCCTTTCCTTCCCCGGTGAGCAGTATCCGCTCAAGCGCGCCGAGTGGGTACGCGTCCAGGGGTTCGACGGGCACGGCGATCCGGTGGAGTTTGAGGCCACCGGCTGGTTCGCCCGCATCATCCAGCACGAGTACGACCACCTGGACGGCAAGCTCTACGTCAACCGCCTCATCGACAGGTACGCACGCAAGGCGATGAAGCAGGCGAAGAAGAGCGGCTGGGGCGTCCCCGGCCTGACCTGGATGCCCGGCGTGGACCCGGACCCCTTCGGCCACTGACCCTTTCGGGCACTGACCCTTTCGGCTACTAGCCCCGGCTGCCTACCGCGGCACCACTGTCTGCTGCTGCGGGCATGCAGCCAGGACCCGGGCCATGGCTTCCTTCTCGGGCTGCGTGACCCACAGCCCGTACGCTGCCTTCACCGAAATCTGCCGCGCCACGTAGTGGCACCGGAGTGCCCTGTTCTTGGGCAGCCAGGCCGCGGCATCCGAAGCGCCTTTATCCTGGTTGGCCTGCCCGTCGGCAGCTATGAGGTTGAGGGGGTCGTTGGCGAGGTTTTGCCGCTCGGTCAGCGTTAACTGCTGGGCGCCCTTCTGCCAGGCGTCGCCCAGTGCAACGACGTGGTCGATTTGGACGTCTTTGCTCGATTCCGCTCCGCGGACGAACCTGACGGACAGCCCCACGTACGGCTCGTGCATGCTGCCGGAGGCGACCTTGCACTTTGATCCCCTGGTGTATGTGACGTCGCGGAGATCGCGGCGCAGGATGTCGTTGCGGGTGTCGCAGCCGTTGTGGTCCGCGTCCTGCCAGGCCTGGCCGAAGGCGGCCCGGTCATAGTCGCCGCCGGAGGCCCTGCCCTTTACGGCGAGTTCTTCCAGGGCAGCGGCCGCGCCGCCCCGCGGTACCGGGTGCGGGGGCGTAACCGGCTTCATCCAGGTGGCGTCGAACACGGGCGCCTCGCTGGGGCCGGACACTGCGGGCCCGACGGCGATGAACTGGCCGGCCGTGAAAAACCACAGGACGGCGGCGAGCACCGAAACGGCGGCGGCAGCGAGCACCGCCCAGGCCTGCCGGGAGTGGCGGCGGGCCCGCCGGTAAGCGGCCCAGCTGGCGCTCACAGGTACGGCCCCGGGCAGCAGTTTCGGCCATGTTGGGGTTCCACACCCAGGAGCCTAGGCGATACCGCCCGGGGCTGTGCGGGTATCCACAGTGTTGAGGACAGGTGCCGTGTGGAGGGCGGGTTCCCTACTGCTCGCGCATGACCCGGCGGAGATCGGTGTTGGCGAGGTCAAGGAGCCGTTCCAGCTGGGCCACTCTTTCGTCGCCGATTTCCCCGGCCGCATGTGAAATGCGTGCCTCATCCAGAAGCCTCTGGGCTTCCTTCTGGTTGGCCTTTGCAACATCGAGGGCATGTTCCAGGGTGGTCTCATGCTGGAGTGTCGGGTTCTGTTCCATGACACAAGTCTGTCCCCGATTACCGGCCGATTCCAGAGAATTCCCCGGGAACTTCCGGGGAAGGCGTCAGCCCCGCCGGCACGGCTGTGCGGGCGGGGCTGACGGCAGTTTTGGGTCAGACTGAGGCTGCCGCGGCCAGGACCGGGGCGGCATCCTTGTCGGAGTCCTTCGCCGGGAAGGTCGGCGGGTTGACCCCTGCCATTTCCTCCATGACACGGACCACCTGGCAGCTGTAGCCGAACTCGTTGTCGTACCAGACGTAGACAACCAGGTTCTTGTCGTTGGAGATGGTGGCGAGGCCGTCGACGATGCCGGCACGGCGGGAGCCGACGAAGTCGGTGGAAACCACTTCGGGAGAGTCGATGTAGTCGATCTGCTTGCGCAGGTCCGAGTGCAGCGACATCTCGCGCAGGTAATCGTTGACCTCGTCCTTGGTGGTGCCCCGTTCGAGGTTCAGGTTCAGGACAGCCAGGGATACGTCCGGGGTGGGGACGCGGATGGAGCTGCCGCTGAGCTTGCCCTGCAGTTCCGGCAGCGCCTTGGCCACGGCCTTGGCGGCACCCGTCTCGGTGATCACCATGTTCAGGGCGGCGGAGCGTCCGCGGCGGTCGCCCTTGTGGAAGTTGTCGATCAGGTTCTGGTCATTGGTGAAGGAGTGGACCGTCTCCACGTGTCCGTGGATCACGCCGTACTTGTCATTGAGCGCCTTCAGGACCGGGGTGATGGCGTTCGTGGTGCAGGACGCTGCCGTCACGATCTTGTCCGACTCGGCGATGTCGCGGTGGTTGATGCCGTGGACGATGTTCTTCAGCTCGCCCTTGCCCGGCGCGGTGAGCAGGACCTTGGCGACGCCCTTGCTCAGCAGGTGCTGGCCGAGCCCTTCGGCGTCGCGCCAGCGGCCGGTGTTGTCCACCACGAGGGCGTCCTTGATGCCGTAGGCGGTGTAGTCGATGGTCGCGGGGTTGTCCGAGTAGATGACCTGGATCCGGACGCCGTTGGCCGTGATCGTGTTGGCCTCGGTGTCCACCCGGATGGTTCCTTCGAAGGAGCCGTGGACGGAGTCGCGGCGCAGCAGGCTGGCGCGCTTGGTGAGGTCGTTGTCGGAGCCGCGCCGGACCACGATGGCGCGCAGGCGCAGGCCGTGGCCGCCGCCGGCCTTTTCGATGAGGAGCCGCGCCAGCAGGCGGCCGATCCGGCCAAAGCCGTAGAGCACGACGTCGGTGCTGGTACGCTCGTCGGCGCCGCGCTTGCCAACAATCTCAGCCAGTTCGGCACGGAGGAATTCCTCCAGGGTCAGGTCGCCGCCGTCGGACTTGAACTTCTGGTTCAGGCGGGCAATATCGATGGCGGCGGCACCAAGGTCCAGCTGTGCCAGCGTGTTCAGCAGCGGTGCCGTCTCCTCCAGGAGCAGCTCGTCCTTGCTCATCCGGCGCGCGAAGCGGTGGGCCTTCAGGATGTTCATGGTGGACTTGTTGATCAGGCTGCGGCCGTGGATGGAGGTAACCACGTTATTTTCACGGTACAGCCGGCCGATCACCGGGATCATGGCCTCGGCGAGTGCCTCCCGGCTCATCCACGTATCAAGACAAGAATCTGACGTCTGGCTCACAGAACTACCTTCCTTGGTTCAACCGGCTACGTCCTCGTAAGCCGGATGGCGGCCACTGGAAGTTATCCAGGGCAAGCTGGCACCGGCGGGGTTTCGGTCTACCCCGGATGCCGTTGGACGTGCAAAGAAAAACCGCCGGCTGCGAACGCAGATCCGGCGGAAGAACTTCTACGTTCACCATCCATTCTAGGGCGGGCCGGAGGCCCGGAACGGCCGTGCGCCCGTGAAATCACTCACACGGTGATTTACCTCTCGCCATATTGCACACGGCCGATGCTCCATGCAGAGACGTTCCGCAGGTCCACCCTCGTGGCGTTCAGGCGGATGGGGGTTCCGCCGGAGATCACCATGGGTTCAAGAAAATGGATGAACCGGACCTGGTTCTCCGGTGCAGCCTGTCCCCCGCCGGGAGTCTCCGCCAGGTACTCGCTTGATGTGCTGATTTGAGCCATCTGGCGCCGGGTCCACGCTTCCTCACTGACGACCGAGCCGGAGACTATCGTCCCGTCGACTATGACCGTGAGCTCGATGGTGCCGTCAGGATCCTGGCGGCCGGGGCCAAAGAGGGGTGCGAGCAGCAGGTCCAGCCGCGGGTCGATGCCGGACGTTTTATGCGGGAGATCGTCAGTCACGGGTTTACCTTCCAGCGTTGTGCGGATGGGTTGGCCGATACGCCGGGTTCTGTCCTCCCGGGCCGTTGCCGGCACGGGAGTGGCGGCCATCCATCTACGAACGCCGTTGCCGACGCCCTCCAGCGGCCTACCCGGACACTCGGGCGGGCAGCCCTCAAACGTGCCCTGTCTGGCCTTGCTCCGGGTGGGGTTTACCTAGCCTTTCCGGTCACCCGGAAAGCTGGTGGTCTCTTACACCGCCGTTTCACCCTTACCCGGTTCGTGCCGCTTTCAAATCGGCGCGACCCGGGCGGTCTGTTTTCTGTGGCACTGGCCTGCGGGTTACCCCGAGTGGGCGTTACCCACCACCCTGCCCTGTGGAGCCCGGACGTTCCTCGAGCCACTTCCGTGGCGCGCGGCCGCCTGGCCAACCCATCCTTCAGTCCAGTCTACGGTCTTCCAGCGGTGTCATATGAACGCCCGTCCCGGGGCTTAGGATCAGGAAATGGACCTGATGCCCTCTCCGGGGCCGCGTTTTCCGCGGCGACACATGCTGAAGCTGACAGGAATCGCTGCAGGACTGACCGCGGCCGCCACGTCAGCCTGCACGGCCCCGTCTCCGGTCCCCGATCTAAGCCGCCCGGCAACCAGCGCGGGCATTCCGACGCCTTCCCCGTCCCCCGTGCGGCCTTTCACGGTCTCCACCCGGCGCGGCGCTTTTGTGTCCCGCTTCCGTCCGTCGGTGACCACACGCTGGTCCATGGCCGTGCCGCTTCCGGAACAGGCCAACCAGCTGCTGCCCGTAGCTGTCTTCCTGCACGGCCGGAGCGGCAGCAGCGACATCCTGCTGCGCGAGCTCGCTGCCCACCGGGCGCTGCAAAGCTATCTCGCCGACGGCGGGACGCCCTTTGGCATTGCCGCCGTCGACGGCGGCAACTCGTGGTGGCATGCCCGCGCCGACGGCACCGACACCCAGTCGATGCTGGTGCTGGAGTTCCTGCCGTTCCTGGCCGAGCAGGGGTTTGACCTCGGAAAGGTCGCCCTCTTCGGCATCTCGATGGGGGGTTTCGGCGCCCTCCTTCTGGCATCGCTGGGCAGGGTGGCGGGGCTTCGCGCCGTTGCGGCCATGAGCCCGGCCATCTGGCCCAGCTACCAGTCAGGGATGTCCGGCGCCTTCGACAGCCCCGCCGATTTCGCGGCGAACAACGTTTTCCCGCTGCGGCCGCGGCTTGCCGCGACACCCACGTGGGTCGACTGCGGCAGCGAAGATGCCCTGGCCCCACAAGTGCGGGCCTACCGGTCGGGACTTCCCGGACAGGTGGAGGGAGGCATCGGGCCCGGCGGGCACAACATGACCTACTGGCGGTCCGTGCTGCCGGATGTGCTGGATTTCATGGGGCGCTCCCTCGGCTGATCCAGGCGCACTGGCTGATCCGGGCGCACTGGCCGGCGGGGGCGAACCCGGCGGCTAAGATCGTACGGTGCTGATTCTGCTTCCCCCCTCCGAAGGCAAGACTCCTGCTGCCGACGGCGCCGCCATGGACTGGGCTTCATTGAGCTTCCCCGCGCTGAACGCCTACCGGGCAAAGGTGCTGGACGCGCTGGGAACAGTGAGCGCGCATGAGGATGCCCTCGCCCTGCTGGGCGTCGGAGCCTCACTCAAGGACGACGTCGAACGCAACACCCGGCTCCACGCCGAACCGGCGGCTCCGGCGCACCAAGTGTATTCGGGGGTGCTGTACGACGCACTCGGCTACAGGTCGATGACGCCGGCGCAGCGGCGCCGGGCGGATGAGTCGGTCCTGGTCATCTCCGCGCTGTGGGGCGCCATTCGGTTCGCAGACTCCGTGCCCGCCTACCGGCTGTCCATGTCAACGGCACTGCCCGACGTCGGACGCCTTGCCTCATTCTGGAAACCGCAGCTGACCGATGCCCTCGGCGGCGTGGCCGACGGCCACCTCCTGGTTGATTGCCGCTCCAGCACCTACGCCGCAGCGTGGGCTCCCCCGGCGGCAGCCACCGTGACAGTCAATGTCTTCACCGAGGTGAACGGCACACGCAAGGTGGTCAGCCACTTCGCCAAGCACACCCGGGGTGAGCTGGCACGGCACCTGCTGACGCGCCGGGGCAAGGCCCCGGAGACGCCGGAGCAGCTGCGGAAGGCCGCGGCCGAAAAGTGGGCTGCGGAACTTGTTCCGGGCACGGCGCGCAAGGCGCACGCCCTGAACATCATCCTGCCGGGCTAGACCTGCGCCGGGGCCGCGGCCGATGCGCTAGACCCACTCGGCGGAGCGCACCAGGATGCAGCCGGAATCCGGGCAGAAGACGATGTCGTCCTCGGCGGCGGCCTTGATCTCGGCGAGGTCCCCCGGGCTCAGCTGCATGCCGGAGCCCTCGGAGGTGCCGTGGAAGAGGCGCGCCGCACCCACTCCGCGGCGGGCCAGGGTCTTCTCGTAGACCGCAAGCATTCCGGTGTCCAGCCCTGCGGCGAAGGCGGTCCGCT
The DNA here is from genome assembly GCF_042668165.1 of Arthrobacter sp. NPDC057388. Lineage (NCBI taxonomy): Bacteria > Bacillati > Actinomycetota > Actinomycetes > Micrococcales > Micrococcaceae > Arthrobacter > Arthrobacter sp. NPDC057388. The sequence continues at coordinate 73,841 of NZ_JBHVBL010000011.1, read as the reverse complement.
TTGCGGCCACCTCGTTCTCTTCCGCAGCAACTTCGGCCAGGGCGGCATCGAGCTCGGCACGGATCCCGCCAAAGGAACCCTGGATGTCATCCACGATGCTTTGCTGGGCGGCCTGCCGTTCCCGCAGGACGTCCAGCCGCTCGAGGACCTCCAGCTCGACGTCCTCCAGGTCTGAACGGCGCTTGTTGAGCGAGGCTATGTCCTTCTGCAGTGCAACGAGATCCTTGGACAGGCCGGTGCCGCTGTTGAGCCTGGCCTCGTCCTTTTCGATCCGCACCGCCACCTGCTCCACATCCGCCTCGGCACGCTTCAGCTCCGCCTCGGCGTCATGGACGGCGAGCTTCGCGGCGCCCAGTTCCCCGTTGGCTACGTTGAGGGCGGCTTCGAGATCGGTGATCCGGGGATCGTTTTCCAGGCTGCGGCGGCGGTTGGAGAGTGCTTTCAGCCGGGCGTCCAGGCCTTGGAGCTCGAGCAACTTCAATTGTTCCGCCGGTGCTGCCTTGGCCACGTTTTACCTCCGCGTTGATCCCATCCGGCCGCCGGCCGGCACCCCTGTGGGGTTTTCTAGACTCTAGCGCCTAACGCGCTCCCCAGCCTCGCCGGCGTGCGCCCGGTGCGGGCACGCCGGGCTTAACCGGGAGTGAGTATGAAGTCCCACGGATCGCTGTTGGTGGTGCTGACGCGGATCTCGACGTCGAGGCCCTGGTCCGTGAGCACGTTGCCCAGCGCTTCGGCGGCGGCCGGAAGCCACAGCCATTCGCTCGCGAAATGTGAAACATCAATGAGGTACGGACGGCCGTTCACGGCCGCTTCCCTGGCTTCCGACGCCGGGTGGTGGCGCAGGTCCGCAGTGACATACAGGTCAGCGTTGCTGGCCCTGACCTCGTCGAAGAGGGAGTCCCCCGCGCCGCCGCACACGGCAACCCGCTGCACCAGCCCGTCCTTGTCGCCGGATACGCGTACTCCGCCGGCCACGGACGGGAGGATCCCGAAGACGCGCGCGGCGAAATCACCCAGGGTCATTGACTCGCCAAGGTCCCCGACCCGCCCGATGCCTTCCTCCGGAAGGCCGTCGGACGCGGGGGTCAGCGGTGATACGTTCTGCAGGCCCAGGGCGTCGGCCAGGACGTCGGAAACGCCGCCCACGGCTGAGTCGCCGTTGGTGTGGACGGTCAGCAGCGCAGTGCCGGATTCAATCAGCCGGTGCACGGCCCTGCCTTTGGGAGTGTTGGCAGCGACCGAGGTGACGCCCTTAAGGAGCAGCGGGTGGTGGGTGATGAGCAGTTCCGCGCCCCATTCGATGGCCTCGTCGATGACCTCGATGGTGGGGTCCACGGCGAACATGACGCGCGTGACTTCAGCGGAGGGGTGGCCGGCCACGAGGCCCACCTCATCCCATGCCTCGGCAAGGGACTCGGGCCAGAGTTCCTCCACAGCCAGCATCAGCTGGCCCAGCGTTGCCGCTGCTGGTGACTCGGCGGCGTCGGGAGCTTCTTCCGGTTCCGCTGCAACGTCGCTGTTCACAGGTTCCATACTCATATTTTTACCCTACCGCCGGCTCTTGCCCTGATTGGCAGATGACTCGGACCGGGAGCTAAGCCTAGGCTTGGTTGGGGAATCATTGGCGCGCGTCAACCATTGAAGAGGACATGAAAACTTTTGTGCTTGGCGGAGGCTGCTTCTGGTGCCTGGACGCCGTCTACCAGAAAACGAAGGGCGTCACGTCAGTGGTATCGGGATACACCGGCGGCCATGAGCGCGACCCCGACTACTACTCCGTCTGTTCCGGCACCACGGGGCATGCGGAGGTGGTCGCCGTGACGTTCGATGAGGAGGTCATCCCGGCCGAGATCATCCTGGACATGTTCTTCGCCCTGCACGACCCCACGACGCTTAACCGCCAGGGGTACGACGTCGGCACGCAGTACCGCTCGTCAATGTTCTATGAGACCACCGAGGAAAAGATCCTCTTCGAGGAGGCGATCGAGCGGAACCAGCCGCTGTGGTCCCGGCCGATTGTGACCGAAGTCAGCCGGCTTCCGGTGTTTTATCCGGCGGAGAACATTCACCAGAACTATTACGCCAAGTACCCGGAGCAGGGGTATTGCCAGGTCATCATCAACCCGAAGCTGGCCAAGGCGCGGAAATATTACTCTGCGTGGCTTAATGCGTAGCAGGGGCGCTGACCCCATCGTTAGGCTGGCCAAAGTATTCCCTCCTGAGAGATAGGCGCAAGTACACATGGCACGGATCTACGACGATGTAACACAGCTGGTGGGCGGCACCCCGCTGGTCAAGCTCAACCGCCTGACGGAAGGCCTGGACGCCACCGTTGCGGTCAAGCTTGAGTTCTACAACCCGGCCAACAGCGTCAAGGACCGTATCGGCGTCGCGATTATCGACGCTGCAGAAAAGTCCGGCGCGCTGAAGCCCGGCGGAACCATCGTCGAAGGCACTTCCGGCAACACCGGCATCGCCCTGGCCATGGTGGGCGCAGCCCGCGGCTACAAGGTCATCCTGACCATGCCGGAAACCATGTCCACCGAGCGGCGCGTCATGCTCCGCGCCTTTGGTGCCGAAATTGTGCTGACCCCGGGCTCCGAAGGCATGCGCGGCGCCGTGGAAAAGGCCCAGGAAATCGTGGCCAACACCGAGAACTCCATCTGGGCCCAGCAGTTCGCCAACGAAGCCAACCCGGAGATCCACCGCAAGACCACCGCTGAGGAGGTCTGGGCCGACACCGACGGCAAGGTTGACATCTTCGTCTCCGGCATCGGCACCGGCGGAACCATCACGGGTGTCGGCCAGGTCCTGAAGGAGCGCAACCCGGACATTCAGATCGTGGCCGTGGAGCCCAAGGACTCCCCGATCCTCAACGGCGGTGCCCCCGGCCCGCACAAGATCCAGGGTCTCGGCGCCAACTTCATCCCGGAGCTCCTGGACACCAACGTCTACGACGAGGTCCTGGACGCCACCCTCGAAGACTCCGTGGCCGTGGCCCGCGAGCTGGGCATCAAGGAAGGCATCCTGGGCGGCATCTCCTCCGGCGCCATCGTGTGGGGCGCCCTCGAACTGGCCAAGCGCCCGGAGAACGCGGGCAAGCTGATCGTCGCGGTCGTCTGCGACTTCGGTGAGCGTTACATCTCCACCGTCCTCTATGACGATATCCGAGGCTAGGCCTTAGCCAGCCGCTTTCCGTTTCCTGTAGAAAGATCTTTGTGGGTTTCTTCGCAAGACTTAAGGAAGACCTCGACGCCGCCCGGTCACATGACCCGGCGGCTCGAGGTTCTTTTGAGAACTTTTTCGCCTACTCCGGGCTGCATGCCATCTGGGCGCACCGCCTGACGCACAAGCTGTGGCAGAACCCGGCCACCCGGTTCCCCGCCCGGCTCATTTCACAGCTGGCACGCTTCCTGACCGGCATTGAGATCCATCCCGGCGCCACCATCGGCCGCCGCTTTTTCATCGACCACGGCATGGGCGTGGTCATTGGCGAAACAGCCGAGATCGGCGAGGACGTCATGATCTACCACGGCGTCACGCTCGGCGGCCGTTCCCTGGCCAAGGTCAAGCGCCACCCCACCATCGGGGACCGGGTCACGATCGGCGCGGGGGCCAAGATCCTGGGGCCGATCAACATCGGCAACGACAGCGCCGTGGGAGCGAACGCCGTCGTAGTCAAGGACGCACCGGCCGAGTCCATCATCACCGGTATCCCGGCGAGCTGGCGGCACCGCGACGCGCAGCGGGAGACCAAGCCCGCAGTGGACCCGGCAGAGTATTACATCGAGTACCGGATCTGACCCCCTTCTGAGGATCCGTCCCTGAAGGCGGTCCGCTTCGGCACCGCGGACACACAAACGGCCGGCCTCCCGAATAATCCGGGAGGCCGGCCGTAGCTGTGTCATGCCGCGAATGTGGCTAGTGGGTGTCCACTGCCTCGATCTCGGACTTGTCCTCGCCCCACAGGGTGTGGAAGGTACCCTCGGCGTCGACGCGGCCGTAGGTGTGGGCACCGAAGAGGTCACGCTGGCCCTGGATCAGGGCAGCAGCGACGCGCTTGCGGCGCAGGCCGTCGTAGTAGGCCAGCGACGACGAGAAGACCGGAACCGGGATGCCCAGCTGGACGGCGACGGCCACCACGCGGCGCCATGCCGGCAGGGCGTCGGCGATGGCTTTGGTGAACGCCGGAGCGAACAGCAGGTTGGCCGGCTTTTCGTCGGCAGCGTAGGCCTTGGTGATGTCCTTGAGCAGCTCGGCGCGGATGATGCAGCCGGCGCGCCACAGGGAGGCGATCTCGTCCAGCTTGAGGTCCCAGCCGTATTCCTTGGCAGCGGACGTCAGCATGTCCAGGCCCTGGGCGTAGGAGACCAGCTTGGATGCGTACAGTGCCTGGCGGACGTCCTCGACGAAGGTTTCGGGGATTTCAACGGTCGCCTCGTTGCCCGCCAGCAGCTCCTGGCCCAGCTTGCGCTGCTCGGCCTGCGAGGACAGCGCGCGGGCGAACACGGACTCCGCGATGCCGGACACCGGCGAGCCCAGTTCCAGTGCGGAGATGACCGTCCAGCGGCCGGTGCCCTTCTGGCCGGCGGCGTCCACCACGACGTCGACGAACGGCTTGCCGGTCTTGGCGTCCACGTGGCCCAGGACTTCGGCGGAGATTTCGATCAGGAAGGAGGACAGGTCGCCCTTGTTCCATTCAGCGAAGATCTTGGACTGCTCGGCGGGCTCGATGCCGGCACCGGAGCGAAGGAGGTCGAAGGCCTCGCCGATGACCTGCATGTCGGCGTATTCGATGCCGTTGTGGACCATCTTCACGAAGTGGCCGGCGCCATCCGTGCCAACCCATGCACAGCAGGGTTCGCCGTCGACCTTCGCGGAGATCTTCTCCAGCAGCGGGCCGAGGGCCTTGTAGGACTCCTTGGAACCGCCAGGCATGATGGACGGGCCGTTGAGGGCGCCTTCTTCACCGCCGGAAACTCCGACGCCGACGAAGTGCAGGCCCTTGGCGGCCAGCGCAGCCTCCCGGCGGCGGGTGTCCTCGTAGTGCGAGTTGCCGGCGTCGATGACGATGTCGCCCTCTTCCAGGAGGGGAACCAGCTGGTCGACGACTGCGTCAACGGGGGCACCTGCCTTGACCATGATCAGGACGCGGCGCGGCTTTTCGAGGGAGTTGACCAGTTCCTCAAGGGATTCGGTCCGGACGAAGTCGCCCTCGTGGCCGTGCTTTTCGAGCAGGGCGTCGGTCTTGCCGACGGAGCGGTTGTGCAGGGCAACGGTGAAGCCGTTGCGGGCAAGGTTGCGGGCCAGGTTGGCGCCCATCACCGCAAGGCCGGTGACACCGATGTGTGCTGACATCAAAAACTCCAATTCAGTGTGTGCGTCGGTCGTTGTGAATAAAGCATATATATTCGTGGCCAGCGGCGAAAGCCTGTGACCACTCCTTGGACGCAAACCGCCGATTATGCTTACCACTATGTCAACCAGCCTCCACCACCGTGCCGTCGAGCACCTGGGTACCAGAATCGTCGACGGCAGCCTTCCGCCAGGGCACGTGATGCTCGCGGAACAGCTGGAGGATGAACTGCAGGTGTCCCGTTCGGTGATCCGGGAGGCAGTCCGCGTGCTGCAGTCCCTGGGCCTGGTGGAGACCACCAAACGCGTCGGCATCAAAGTCCTGCCGGCCCACCGCTGGAACCCGTTTGATCCGCTTGTGATCCGCTGGCGGCTGGCCGGGGAAGGACGCGGCGCCCAGCTGCGTTCCCTCGCGGAGCTCCGCTCCGCCGTCGAACCCGTGGCCGCGGAACTCGCAGCGGTCAATGCCCCGCAGGAGCTGCGGCAGGAACTGCTCGACGTTGCCCTGGCCATGCGCGACGCCGGCAAGGCGGGCGACGTTCCCCGCTTCCTTGAGCTGGACATCCAGTTCCACTCCCTGCTGCTCAGCGGCTCGGGCAATGAAATGTTCGCCAACCTCGTAGGCCAGGTGGCCGAGACCCTCACCGGCCGCACCGTGCATGGGCTCATGCCGGACCGCCCGCGGGACCTGACGCTGCAGTGGCACCTGGACGTGGCCGAAGCCATTTTCGGCGGACATGCGGCAGAGGCCCGTGAGGCGTCAAGCAGGATCATGCGCCGCACCATCTCGGAAATGGAGCCCGTGTGGGTTGAGCAGCCGCGGGTGTTCGTTCCGCTGCAGCGGCGGACCCAGTCCGCCTAGGTCTCCGATCTGCGGTCCGCCGCCTGGCCTGTGCCCCTAACCTCCGAAGTTGAGGAGGACTTTGCCGGATTGGGCGGAGTTGCGGGCGGTGCCGAAGGCTTCGAGGGCGTGGGTGACGGGGTAGTCGTGGGTGATGACCGGGCCGATGTTCAGGGTGCCGTCGGCGAGGGCGGTGATGACCTCGTCGATTTCGTCGTTGAACCGGAACGAGCCCTTCAGGTCCAGTTCGCGGGTAATGGCCAGGGAGATCAGGACCGGCTGGGGCCCGGTGGGCAGCAGCCCGACCATGACCACGGTCCCGCCCCGGCCCGCGCCGGTGATCGCGGAGGCCAGGCCGTGGTGGTTGCCAGAGGATTCGATCACGACGTCGGCCTGCACCGCGGCGATCGCCTCGGCGTCCGCGGCGTGCAGGACCTCGTCCGCGCCCACCGCCGTGGCGATCTCCAGCGGTTTGTCGTGCATGTCGACCGCGACGATCCGGGCCGCGCCGGCGCGTTTGAGCACGGCCACGGTCAGCGCCCCGATCGGGCCGGACCCGATCACCAGGGCGGTCTTGCCGGCCACGTCCCCGGCCCGGGACACCGCATGCCACGCCACACTGGCCGGTTCGATCAGCGCCGCGGTCCGCAAATCCAATGTTTCGGGCAGTTCCCGGAGCATCCGCACCGGCAGGTTCACGTACCGGCTGAACGCCCCGTCCGTGTGCGGGAACCGCGCCGCCGACCCCAGGTACGTGCACCCCGGCGACAGGTTGGGCCGCTCCTGCGGGTACCGCACCGACCCGTCGCCGGGGCCCGGGGTGGCCGGGTGCACCGCCACCGGCGTGCCCGCCACCGGGCCCTCACCATTGGCCGCTGCTTTGACGATCCGGCCGCTGATCTCATGCCCCAGCACCAGCGGGGCCTTCAGGATCGACTCCCCCGCCGCACCGTGCAGCCAGTAATGCAGGTCCGACCCGCAAATCCCCCCGAACAGGACCTCCACCACCGCCTCATCCGGTCCCGGCGCCCGCAGCGGGACCTCGTCGATCCGCAGGTCGCCCTTGCCGTGCGCGACCACCGCCGGACCCGACACCGGCAGAACACTGTTCACCGCTGTTGTCATCAGACCACCACCGTCATTCCGCCGTCGATAAAGATCGTCTGCCCGTTCACGAAATCAGACCCGGACGAGGCCAGCCACACCGCCGGACCCGCCAAATCCTGCACCGTACCCCACCGCGCCGCCGGCGTCCGGCCCAGAATCCACGCATTAAACGCCTCGTCGTCCACCAGGTTCTGCGTCATCTCGGTATGGATATACCCCGGCGCGATCCCGTTGATCTGCAGCCCCGACCCCGCCCACTCCGCAGTCATCGCCCGCGTCAGGTTCCGCAGCCCGCCCTTCGCCGCCACATACGGGGCAATCGTGGGCCGGGCCAGGTCCGTCTGCACCGAACAGATATTGATGATCTTCCCGTGCCCCCGGCCGATCATGTGCCTCGCCGCAGCCCGGCCCACCAGGAACGCGCTCGTCAGATCCGTCGAGAGCACCCGCTCCCAGTCCGCCACATCCAGCTCCAGCATCGGCACCCGGTGCTGGATCCCGGCATTGTTCACCAATACCTCCAACGGGCCCACGTGCTCCTCGACCCACGCCACCCCGGCCTGCGCGGCGGCGTCGTCCGTGACGTCAAACGCCACACTGTGCACCCGGCCCGGCGCATAATCCGCGGCCATCGCAGCCTCCGCCGCCTTCAACCGCCCGGCGTTGACCCCGTTCAACACCACCGTCGCGCCCGCGTCAGCCAGGCCCCGCGCCAACGCGTTACCAATCCCCCGGCTCGAACCAGTCACCAAAGCAACCCGCCCGGTCAAATCAAAAAGTGAAGTCATGAAACGATCCCTTCTGTGGCGCCCGCGGCACCTGTCCTGCTGAGGTTGGAAATGGTTTGCCGCACAACGGCCAGGTCCTGGTCACCCAGGCCCTGCCGTTTCAGCTCGGCGTAGAGCTCGACGCCGGCCCGCGCCATCGGGACTGCGGCGCCTGTCGCGTCGGCAGACTCCACGACGAAGGACAGGTCCTTGTGCATGAACTTCGCCGGGCCGGTGGGGGCATAGTCCTTTCGGGCAATCCGCGGACCCACCTGGTCCAGCACCCTGCTTCCGGCCAGACCGCCGGACAGGACCTCGTAGAGGGCCGCAACGTCGACGCCGGAGCGCTCGGCGACCTCGGCAGCTTCGGCGAGCGCCGCCGTCGTGGTTCCCACCACCAACTGGTTGCAGGCCTTTGCCAGCGATCCTGCGCCGAGCGGCCCCAAGAGCCTGACCGTGGTGCCCATCGCCTCGAAGAACGGAAGCAGCCGGCGGAAGTCGGCCTCATCGTCCGCGCCGGCCATGATGGCCAGCGTGCCTTCCATTCCGCCCTTCGTCCCGCCGCTGACCGGCGCGTCCAATACCACGGCATTGCCTGCACTGGCCTCCGCGACCTTATGCCCGAAGGCCCTGACTGCGGTGGGGGAAACGCTGCTCATGACCACCACAGCCGTACCGGCCGCCGGCGGTGAAGACTGCCAGTCCGCCAGCAGGCCGGTGGCCGCGTCCTCGATGTAGGCGAGGTCCGGCAGCATGAAAACGATCACCGGCTCGTCCCTTAGCTGCACCACACTGTCTGCTGCCGCGCCGCCGAGGCTCCGGAAATCCTCAAGCGCGCCCGGCGACCGGTTCCATGCCGTAACGGACCAGCCCTTCTGCACCAGGTTCGCCGCCATGGGCGCGCCCATCAGGCCCAGGCCTACAAAGCCTGCCCGCTGTATGTTCATCGAGGTGCGTCCTCACTTCGTTGTGGTCAAAGAAATCTGTTCAGTATTCTAGCCTTCATTCAGTATGATGAACAGCATGACGACTGAAACGACCGTCGCGATCGCCGTCCCGCTCGAAGCCGAGTTCGTGGAGCGCATCCGCGCCGTTGACCCCTCTGTGACCGTTCTCTACGAACCGGACCTGCTGCCGCCGGAACGGTTCCCGGCTGACCATGCCGGCGACCCCGATTTCACGCGCACCCCCGAGCAGGAGGAGCGTTACTGGGCGATGCTGGGCAAAGCCGATGTGCTGTACGGCTTTCCAAACGAGAACCCTGCAGGCCTGGCGCGGATCGCGAAGGAGAACCCGCGCCTGCAGTGGATCCATGCCATGGCGGCGGGGGCAGGCGGCGCAGTGAAGGCATCCGGGCTGGATGCCGGGACCCTGAACAAGTTCAAGGTGACCACCTCCGCAGGCGTCCATGCACTGCCCCTCGCGGAGTTTGCCGCGCTCGGCATCCTCAACGGCTTCAAGCGCACTGCGGAACTGGCCCAGGACCAGGCAGCCAGGGTGTGGCCGGAACTGCGCATTCCCACCAGGCTGGTCAACGGGTCCTCGCTGGTGGTCACGGGTCTCGGGGAAATCGGGCTGGAAACCGCGCGCATTGCCCGGGCCCTCGGCATGAAAGTCAGCGGCACCAAGCGCTCCGTAGAGCCGATCGACGGCATCGAGGAAGTCGCGGACAACAGCGGCCTGGCCGGCCTCCTTTCCTCGGCCGACGCCGTCGTGAACACGCTGCCGGGTACCCCGTACACGGAGAAGCTTTTCAGCCGCGAAATCTTCGCGGCCATGAAGCCCGGCACGGTGTTCGTGAATGTGGGCCGCGGAACCGTGGTGGACGAGGACGCCTTGCTTGAGGCCCTGGAGAACGGCCAGGTTTCCTACGCCTGCCTGGACGTGTTCGCCGTCGAACCGCTGCCGCAGGACAGCCCGCTCTGGAACCACCCGCGCGTCATGGTGTCGCCGCACACCTCGGCCCTGAGCGCCGCCGAGAACCGCCTGATCGCGGAGCGTTTCTGCAGCAACCTCAGGACCTTCCTGGACGGCGGGGAACTCCCGCACCTCGTGGACACGGTCCACTTCTACTAAACCCTGCCGCAGTAGTACCGGAAGAGCCGGGCAGCCCCGTGAACAGGGTTGCCCGGCTCTCCTCTTGCGTGCCCAATCGACCCCCAGTCCAAGCGCGAACGTACACTTGCGGCCCCAACCCGTTGCCGGGCGGGGCCACAAATGTACGTTCGCGCTGTGGTTTCTGGCTTCTGCGGCTTCCTAGCGCGCGTCCTCGATGTCAACCAGGTTGCGGCCCATGGTTTCCGGCGTGAAGAAGGTGCTCACAAAGGAGATCAGGGCAAGGACCAGGGAGTAGAGCGCCAGGACCAGCCACGAGTAGCCGGTGGCTGCCAGCAGGGCCGCCCCCACCAGTGGCACCAGGCCGCCGGCCAGCACAGCGGAAATCTCGCGGGCCATGGCAACACCGGTGAAACGGTACTGCGAACCGAACAGTTCGGGCAGCAGGGGGCACTGTGGTCCCAGCATCGACTGCACGCCGAGGGCGATGCCAACCACCATGACCACCCATACCAGCGTGACGTTGCCGAGCGTCACCAGGTAGAAAGCCGGGAAGGCGATGACGGCCTGGAACAGCGCCCCGTAGCGGTAGACCGGGACGCGGCCAAAGCGGTCGGACAACGCACCGAAGGTGACCACCATGAGGGCGGCAAAGCCGGCGGCGATCAGGAGGCCCACCGGACCGATGAACTTGTCGCCGGGAAAAACACCCGCCGGCGCTGCCAGGAATGCCACCAGCAGCGCCGAGTAGATGGAGGAGTTTCCGTTCTCACCCATGCGCAGGCCGATGCCCACCAGGACATTCTTCTTGGAGTGCTTCCAGAGCTGGCCCACCGGGTTCTTGACGACGTTCTTGTGCTTCTCCAGCTCCTGGAACACCGGGGTTTCCTTGAGGCGCAGGCGGATGAAGACGGCAATGGCAATGAGGATCACGCTGGCCAGGAAGGGTACACGCCACAGCCAGCCCTCGAGGACGTCCTTGTTGGCGGTTGCGATGAGAGCGAACGTGCCGGCCCCCAGAAGGGTGCCCAGCTGGATCCCCACGAACGGCAGCGAGGCAAAGAAACCACGACGGCGGGGCGGGGCCACTTCCGAGATCAGCGTTGTAGCGCCGGCCTGCTCAGCGCCGGCACCGAGCCCCTGGACGATCCGGAGTATCACCAGGAGAATCGCGCCGAGCATTCCCGCCTGCTCAAAGGTAGGCAGCAGGCCGATGGCGAAGCTGGCGGCTCCCATCAGGCCGATGGTCAGGATCAGCACCATCTTCCGGCCAAACCGGTCGCCGATATAGCCGAAGACGATCCCGCCGAAAGGCCGGGCCGCGAAGCCCACACCATATGTGGCGAAGGATGCGATCAGCGCACCCTCGTCGCCGAGCGGCTTGAAAAACAGCGGCCCGAAGATGAGGGCCGAGGCCAGGCCGTAAATGTAAAAGTCGTAGTACTCCAAAGCGGAGCCTACGGAGCTGGCAAGCGTTGCCCTCCGCAGCTGTTCCGGTTCGACGACGGCGCCGTCGGCATCAGCCAGCGGTGAATCAGTACGAGTTGTCACTAGCACTCCCTCAAAGACACCAGGCCCCCGTTGGCCTGGTGAGTAGTGACAACACTGTTGCGTCGATCACTATGCTGAACAGCGTACAACATATTGAACGAGGCGCCAATAGTGCGGGTGTGTCCTTAACCCATGGGGTTGCCGAGGGACCTTGCCAGCTCGTTCAGCTCCTTTACCATCTGTGCGCCCTGCTCCGGCGAATATGTCGCCTTCAGCGCGGTGACTGACAGGCCGAGGCTGGGTCCGTGCGCCCCGTGGGTGGGTACAGTCACAGCCAGGCACACCACGCCTGTTGTCGATTCCTCATCTTCAAACGCATAGCCCTGCTCGCGGATCTGCTCCAACTGGGCCTTCAGCTCCGCACCCGTCCGCAGTGATTTGGGCGTCAGCACGGGAAGCTCGTCGTCGTCCGCGAACATTGCATCAACGTCGTGGTCATGAAGCTTCGCGATCAGAGCCTTGCCCACGGCGCAGAGGGACACGGGCATCTTGTCGCCGATGTTGGACGTCAGGCGGACGGCAGGGTGACCCTCGTAGCGCGCCAGATAGATGACGTTGGTGCCGTCAAGCATCGCGATACGCACGGTTTCACCGGACAGCGTGGGTGCCTGCTCGCAGAATCGGTAGAACTCCTGGACCTCGTCCATCCGGCTGAGGTAGGCGGCACCCAGCTCAACCAGCTTGCGCCCCAGCGTGTATTCGGCACCTTGCCTGCTGATGAGCCGGGCCTCCTCGAGGGCCAACAGGAGGTTGGACGTTGACGATTTGGGGATCCCGAGCTCCCGGGCGAGGTCGCTGAGGGTCAGCCTGCCAGTGGCGGACGCCGCGAGCGACTCCAGAACGGCGGCGGCCCGCGTCACGGCCGGCGCGGGGGATGCGCTGCCCAGTCCGTCGGTGGCTTTGGTGGTGCGGGAATCGGCCATGATTCTCCTTTTCGGTACACGCCCGGACAGCGGGACTCGTGAAGTCGCATCGTCCACCAGCTCCGGCGGCGATGCCGAGGAATTGTCCAGTCAACTGAACACCTACCATCATACTGGCTGGCTTGTGGTGCCTGAAGGCGGGACGAAGCTGGGATGCTGCGAAAAGCGGGCGGCGCGCCACGCGCTTATTCGTTTCGTGTTTCCGAATGTTCACGGTATATTCAAGTTCAAGCCTTCCACCGCGGCATCCCCCAATAGTCGCGGTGGAGGGCTTATCCAATTTCCGGGCTCCCCCGTTTCTAGGCTGCATCCGCAACGGCGCTCCGCAGCCGCCACCCGCCGCCAAGTCCGTCGCGCACGATCTCCATGGTGGTCAGCGCTGATCCGGCGTTGCGTCCCAGCCGGGTCTGCAGCCGCCACACTTCGACGTCCACGCGGCTGAGTCCCAGCGGCATCCGGCGCTCCGCCTCCCACCAGCTGACGCGTTCAAACCATCTCAGCGGTTCCGCGCCCACCGTCCATTCCTGGCCGCCGCGGATCACAGCCCCCGGCTGCCCGTCGGCAGAAGTCTTCACAAGTACGTGTTCCATGCCCGCAGGCTAAGGCCAGGCCCGGACATTTTTCCGTAAAGAACTTGGAGGCGGCCATGGCATCGATTCGAAATCCGCCGGCAAACGCAAAACCCCGCTCGACCTGGCGGATTTGCGAGGTCGAACGGGGTTTTTTCAAGGTGGGTCCTACCGGGATCGAACCGATGACATCCACGGTGTAAACGTGGCGCTCTACCAGCTGAGCTAAAGACCCAATCGCAGTGTTTTCGCACCGAAGCGCTCCAACCAACGAACATAGACTCTACCCGAACAGAACCCTCAAACGCTAATCGGGCGGGTCCGGGGCAAGCCCCGGCAATTCTTCCGCCAGCCAGGCGAGGGACTCGCTGACGCCGGCTTCGAGTTTGATCGTGGCGAGGTCGTCACCGCGGGTCTGTCCGCGGTTGATGATGACAACGGGCTTTCCCTGTTTGGCAGCATGGCGGACAAACCGCAGCCCGCTCATGACGCTCAGTGAGGAGCCGGCAACAAGCAGGCCCTCGGCTTCGTCCACCATTGCATAGGCGCGCTCCACGCGGTCCTTGGGGACGTTTTCGCCGAAGTACACAAAGTCCGGCTTCAGGACACCGCCGCATGCCGGGCAGCGGGCCACCACGAAGCTCCGGATCAGCCGCAGGTCCTCGACTGTGGCGTCTGCGTCCGGGGCCATCTCAATGAGACCGGACTTCAAGGCGTGGTCCAGGAAATCCGGGTTGAGCTCTTCCAGAACCCTGGCGAGCAGGTGCCGCGAGTACGTGCGGCGGCACTCCAGGCAAATCACCTGGTCGAAACGTCCGTGCAGGTCCACCACGTTGACACTTCCGGCGTCCTCGTGGAGGCGGTCCACGTTCTGCGTGATCAGTCCGGTCAGGAGACCGCGTTGTTCCAGGACGGCGACGGCGGCATGGCCGGCATTGGGGCTGGCCCGTCTCAGGTGGGACCAGCCAATATGGTTGCGGGCCCAGTAGCGCTGGCGGTTGGCGGCGTCAGCCACGAACTCCTGATAGGTCATGGGTGAGCGCGGGGGCGAGTCCGGCCCCCGGTAGTCCGGAATGCCGGAGTCGGTACTTAATCCGGCTCCGGTCAGAAGCGCCAGGTGCAGCCCGGCCAGCAGATCCCGGATCCCGCCCAGCACATCGACGTCATCGGCCGATGACCCGGCACGCTGGACGGGCGGCAGGCTGGCGAACCCTGTCAGGCCGATGCCGGTCCGCCGCCGATCCATGGACTGGCCCCTGACGCCTAGGCCTGGGCCAGTTCTGCGAGGACGCGCCGGTAGTCGGCAAGGTCACGGGCCTGGCCGCGCGGGTTCACAACGACGTAGCGGACCGTTCCGCCGGCGTCGATGATGAATGTTCCCCGCCGTGCCATTCCGGTTTCCGCGTCGAACACACCGTATTTTTCGGCGACTGCCCCGTGCGGCCAGAAATCGGCCAGCAGGCTGAAGCCATAGCCTTCCTGCTCTGCGTACGCGCGGAGGGAGAACTTGCTGTCCACTGAGACGGCCAGCACTTCGGCGTCGGCGTGCTCGAAAACAGCGAGGTTGTCCCTGATCTCACACAGCTCGCCCGTGCAGATGCCGGAGAACGCGAACGGGTAGAAAACAACCACCACGTTGCGTCCGCGGTAATCGGCAAGCCGGACGGGTTCGCCGAACTGGTTAACGAGGGTGAAATCCGGCGCCGGCTGTCCGACGGCGGGCACCTCGGCCAGGTCAGCTGCTGCGACGGCCGCCTGTCCCGTCACTTGTTCTTCCTGGTGACGAGGCGCGTGGCGCTCCAGTCCTTGGACACGCCAGCGGACGTGGTGCAGTGCAGCCCTGCGGTGGGCGCGGCGTCCTGGATATCGGAAGGCGATACATAGCCCGGGCGGCCGGACTTGGGTGTGAGGACCCACACCACGCCGCCTTCCGTAAGGGTGGTGAGCGAGTCGACCAGGGTGTCCACGAGGTCGCCATCGCCGTCCCGCCACCAGAAAATCACGGCGTCTACGACGTCGTGATCATCCTCATCCAGGAGCTCTGACCCGGTCAGATCCTCTATGTCATCACGCAAGTCGAAGTCGACGTCATCGTCGTAACCGAACTCCTGAATCAGATCCCCGTCCTTGAAACCCAATTTTTCCGCCACATTAACCGAAGTGGCGGCGTCGGCCTCGCTCACGTGTTCCTCCTGTGCATAGTGATTTCGATTACTCCAAGCCAACACCCTTTGGGCGCGGGCTTCAAGCTACGTGCGCCGCGGTGCGGCTTATTGTGCGTCACACAACAAGTATGACGGTCAAATACGTCCGGGGGTTCAGCCACGGCTACGCATCCGCAGGCCGTCAGAGCTACAGTGACTGTTGACAACTATGCCTAGAGGGGCGACCGCCCCGGACAAATAGGCAGTCATACACACGAGATAGAACCCTGCCCGGCGCACATGACCGGGCTGTTGTAACCGATATGACGCACACGACGCGTTCACGCCGGGCAGCTACCCTGCCGGACCTGAGTGCGCCGATGAATGCGCGCAAAGAGAGGTTGGACGTGGCTGCAGGAGAAGATACCTCCCATATCCTCAGCGGGTTGACTAACCAGCTGCCTGATCGTGATCCGGAAGAGACCGCCGAGTGGGTTGAGTCCCTGGATGCGTTGATCAGGGAACAGGGCACGGAGCGTGCCCAATACATCATGCGCAGTCTCCTGCAGCGTGCCGGCGCGCAGAGCGTCGGGGTTCCGATGGTGACCACCACGGATTATGTGAACACGATCCCGGTGGACCAGGAAGCGCAGTTCCCGGGCAACGAGGAGTTCGAACGCCGGTACCGGGCGTACATGCGCTGGAACGCGGCGGTGATGGTGCACCGGGCGCAGCGGCCCGAGATCGGGGTCGGCGGGCACATCTCCACCTACGCCGGAGCTGCGACCCTGTACGAGGTCGGGTTCAACCACTTCTTCCGCGGCAAGGACCACCCCGGCGGCGGGGACCAGGTGTTCTTCCAGGGCCACGCGTCCCCGGGCATGTACGCCCGGGCGTTCATGGAAGGCCGCCTCTCGGAGGAGGACCTGGACGGGTTCCGGCAGGAAAAGTCCAAGGAAGGCCACGCCCTTTCCTCCTACCCGCACCCGCGCCTGATGCCCGGCTTCTGGGAGTTCCCGACCGTGTCGATGGGCATCGGCCCGATGAACGCGATCTACCAGGCCCAGAACAACCGCTACCTGCACAACCGCGGCCTGAAGGACACCTCCGACCAGCAGGTCTGGGCGTTCCTGGGCGACGGCGAAATGGACGAGCCCGAATCCCGCGGCCTGCTCCAGCTCGCCGCGAACGAGAACCTGGACAACCTGAACTTCGTGATCAACTGCAACCTCCAGCGCCTGGACGGTCCGGTGCGCGGCAACGGCAAGATCATGCAGGAACTCGAAGCGTTCTTCCGCGGCGCGGGCTGGAACGTGATCAAGGTCGTCTGGGGCCGGGAATGGGACGACCTGCTCACCCGCGACACCGACGGGTCGCTGGTGAAGATCATGAACGAAACCCCCGACGGGGACTACCAGACCTACAAGGCCGAGTCCGGCGGGTTCGTCCGGGAACACTTCTTCGGGAAAACCCCGCAGACCAAGGACCTCGTCGCGGACCTGTCCGACGACGAGATCTGGAACCTCAAACGCGGCGGCCACGATTACCGCAAGGTCTACGCCGCGTACAAGGCAGCGACCGAATTCAAGGGCAAACCCACCGTGATCCTGGCCAAAACGGTCAAGGGCTACGGCCTGGGCCCGCACTTCGAAGGCCGCAACGCCACCCACCAGATGAAAAAACTCACCCTCGACGACCTCAAGAAGTTCCGCGATCACCTGCGGATCCCGGTCACGGATGAGCAGCTGGAGAAGGACCCCTACCGTCCTCCGTACTACCACCCCGGCACCGACGCGCCGGAAATCAAGTACCTGCTGGAGCGCCGCGCGGCCCTCGGCGGATCGGTTCCGGAGCGGCGCTCGAAGCACTCCGACATCGAACTGCCCGAGGCGAAGTCCTACGAGGTGGCCAAGCGCGGTTCCGGCAAGCAGCAGGCCGCCACCACCATGGCCTTCGTCCGCCTGCTCAAGGACCTGATGAGGGATAAGAACTTCGGCAAGCACATCGCGCCGATCATCCCGGATGAGGCCCGCACGTTCGGCATGGACGCGTTCTTCCCGACGGCGAAGATCTACAACCCGAAGGGCCAGAACTACCTGTCCGTGGACCGGGACCTGGTCCTGGCCTACAAGGAATCCGCGCAGGGACAGCTGATCCACCCCGGCATCAACGAAGCCGGCGCCGTGGCAGCCTTCACCGCCGCCGGCACCGCTTACGCCACCCACGGCGTACCCCTGGTCCCGGTCTACGTGTTCTACTCCATGTTCGGCTTCCAGCGCACCGGCGACGCCTTCTGGGCCGCCGCCGACCAGATGACCCGCGGCTTCATCATCGGCGCCACCGCAGGACGGACCACCCTCACGGGCGAAGGCCTCCAGCACGCCGACGGACACTCCCCCCTGCTGGCCTCCACCAACCCCGCCGTGGTCACCTACGACCCCGCCTACGGCTACGAAATGGGCCACATCGTCCGCGACGGCCTGGAACGCATGTACGGTCACGATTCCACCGACCGTAACCTGATGTACTACCTCACGGTCTACAACGAGCCCATCGTCCAGCCCGCCGAACCGGAGAACCTCGACGTCGAAGGCGTCATCAAGGGCATCTACAAGCTCGCGGACTCCCCCGCAGAAGGCCCCAAGAGCCAGATCCTCGCCTCCGGCGTCTCCGTCCCCTGGGCCCTCGAAGCCCAGCGGATCCTCGCCGAAGACTGGGGCGTCTCCGCCGACGTCTGGTCCGTCACCTCCTGGAACGAACTGCGCCGCGACGGCCTCGCCGCCGAAGAGGAAGCCTTCCTCAACCCCGGCAAGGACGCCCGCGAACCCTTCGTCACCCGGCAGCTCGCCGGAGCCCAGGGACCCGTCGTCGCCGTCTCGGACTACATGAAGGCCGTCCCGGACCAGATCCGGCAGTTCATCCCGAACGACTTCGCCACCCTCGGCGCCGACGGCTTCGGCTTCTCCGACACCCGCGCCGCCGCCCGCCGCTACTTCAAGAACGACACCCACTCCGTCGTCGTGAAGACCCTGCAGCTGCTCGCGGCCAAGGGTGAGGTTGACGGAAACGCACCGGCGCAGGCGATCGAGAAGTACCGCCTGCTCAACGTGAACGCCGGCACCACTGGCAACGCCGGAGGCGAGTCCTAACCGGTACCAATATCGACGGCGGTCCCCACCCAAGGTGGGGGCCGCCGTCGTTCGTTTGGGCCATTCCGGTTGGCTACTCCGGGACCTGCCCGAAGAGCTGTGATGCAGCACAACCGAAGTTGTAGCCTTTGCACAAAATGGAGCTTGACCGGCGGGCGCCGTATGCTCGAATTATGCCCGAGCCGTCCCCTGCCCCTGCACCGCGCAAAACGTCTTCCCGGACCATGACTCCGGAGAAGACGGAGACCCTGAAAAAACTCAGGGCAAGTGTCGGTCAGCTGTCCACCACCACCATGCGCCAGCTGGAGAAATCACTGCCGTGGTACAGCCGGCTCAGTTCGGACGAGCGCTCCGCGCTGGGCCTCGTCGCGCAGAACGGCATCGCCGCGTTCGTTACCTGGTATGAGCGGCCAAGCTCCCCGTCCTGGATCCTTTCGGATGTTTTCGGGACCGCTCCCACGGAACTGACCCGGTCCATCAGCCTGCAAAAGGCGCTGCAGCTCATCCGGATCGTGGTGGAGGTGGTGGAGGACCAGGTTCCGGTCATCGCGCCCGAGGCGGACCAGCCTTCCCTTCGCGAAGCGGTCCTGCGGTACTCGCGGGAAGTCGCTTTTGCCGCTGCCGATGTCTACGCCCGGGCCGCGGAGTCCCGCGGATCCTGGGATACCCGGCTCGAGGCCCTGATCGTGGACGCCATCCTGCGCGGTGAAAACACTGACGCGCTGCGGTCCCGGATCGCCGCGCTCGGCTGGAAAGCGCAGGAGCGATTCACCGTCATGGTGGGGAACTCGCCGTCGGAACCCAGTGCCAGCTATGTGAGCGAGCTGCGCCGCATGGCCGGCCGGTACGCGGAGGATGCGCTCGTGGGGATCCAGGGTGACCGCCTCATCCTGATCCTCGGCGGCGTCCATGACCGGGAAACGGCATACGTGAAGCTCAGCGAGATGTTTGCGCCGGGTCCGGTGGTGTACGGAGCGGAGGCAAGCTCGCTGCTGGAAGCCAGCGGCTCGGCCCAGTCGGCCTTCGCCGGGCTCACCGCCGCGCGGGCCTGGCCGGCCGCACCCCGCCCCGTGGCGGCCGACGACCTCCTGCCGGAACGTGTCATTTCCGGGGACGACGCCGCCCGGCGGTCGCTCGTGAAGAACATCTACCGCCCGCTCCTCGCGGCGTCCAACGGGCTCGTGGAGACGCTCGGCACCTACCTGGAGCTGGGACATTCGCTCGAGGCCACGGCCCGGGAACTCTTCGTCCACGCAAACACTGTGCGGTACCGGCTCAAGCGCGTTTGCGATGTAACGGGCTGGGATCCGCTGCTCCCAAGGGAGGCTTTTGTGCTCCAGGCGGCCCTCGTGGTGGGGCGGCTGTCCACTCCGCCGAAGCCTGCCGCCGAGCGTGTTGCCGCGCGGAACGCGAACTGAACCGTTGTAGACTTCCTACAACCTGACCCCGTGAGCTTGGTGTACGGAAACACCAATGGATCACCCGGTAATTTGGAAAGCTGGATACGTGCTTGCAATCGTCTGCCCTGGACAGGGCTCACAGACCCCCGGTTTCCTGGCCCCGTGGCTGGAACTGCCTTCCGTAGCAGGCCATCTGGCCTCCCTGAGCGAAATTGCAGGCATTGACCTCACTGCGCACGGGACCACGTCGGACGAGGAAACCATTAAGGACACCGCCGTCGCGCAGCCGCTGATTGTCGCGGCCGGACTGGTGGCCGCCAAGTCGCTGTTCGACGTCGAACTCAACACCCTGCCGGTCATCCTGGCCGGGCACTCGGTGGGCGAGATCACGGCGTCCGCGCTGGCCGGCGTGCTCACCGAAAAAGAGGCCATGACCTTTGTGCGCGAACGCGCCAACAGCATGGCTGCTGCCGCTGCCGTCACCCCCACCGGAATGAGCGCCGTGGTGGGCGGCGATCCCGCCGAGGTCCTCGCTGCCATTGAGGCCGCCGGCGCGACGCCCGCGAATGTCAACGGTGCGGGCCAGACCGTCGCCGCGGGCACCTTCGATCAGCTCAAGGCCCTGGCGGAGAACCCGCCCGCCAAGGCGCGCGTGATCCCGCTGAAGGTCGCCGGCGCGTTCCACACCTCGCACATGGCGCCCGCGGTGAGCGCCCTCGAGGCGCTCCGCCCGGAACTGCAGCCCCAGGCACCCGCTGTGCCGCTGCTGTCAAACTTCGACGGCCAGGAGGTCACGGAAGGCGCTGCCGCCGTCGACAGCCTGATCGCCCAGGTCTCCCGGCCCGTCCGCTGGGACCTCTGCATGGAGACCCTCGTGAACCGGGGCGTTACCGGCGTCATTGAACTCGCTCCCGCGGGCACCCTGGCCGGCCTGGCCAAGCGTGGCATGCCGGGAGTCAAGACCGTCGCGGTCAAGACCCCGGACGACCTGTCCGCGGCCCTTGCACTCTTCGCAGAACTGGAAGGACAGGCATGAGCACGCCGGTACTGAAGCAGACTCCGCTCAACGAGCACGCCCGGATCCTGGGCATCGGCGCGTACCGCCCCGATGTCCTGGTGACCAATGAGGATGTCTGCCAGTGGATCGATTCCTCCGATGAGTGGATCCGCCAGCGCACCGGCATCATCACCCGCCACCGCGCTCCCGCCGACGTCAGTGTGATTGACATGGCCGAGGGCGCCGCCCGCGAAGCCATGGAGAAAGCGGGCATCGAGGCGTCCCAGCTGGGCGCCGTCATCGTCTCCACGGTGACCCACCCGTACGCCACCCCCTCGGCTGCTGCCAGCCTCGCCGACCGCCTGGGCGCCACGCCGGCGCCTGCCTTTGACATCTCCGCTGCCTGCGCCGGCTACTGCTATGGCGTGGCGCAGGGGGACGCACTGGTCCGTTCCGGAGCCGCCCAGTACGTCCTCGTGGTTGGCGCCGAAAAGCTCTCCGACGTCATCGACAACCGGGAACGCACCATCTCGTTCCTGCTGGGTGACGGTGCCGGCGCCGTCGTCATCGGCCCCTCGGACACCCCCGGGATTGCCCCGTCGGTTTGGGGATCGGACGGCAGCAAGTGGGACGCGATCGGCATGACCCGCTCCATGCTGGATGTCCGCGACCTCGGATTGGCGGCGCGCCGCTCGGACTCCACCGGCGACCTCGCGCTCCTCGAGGAGGCGCAGGAGCTCTACCCGACCCTCCGCCAGGACGGCCAGACGGTGTTCCGCTGGGCGGTCTGGGAGATGGCGAAGGTGGCCCAGCAGGCGCTGGACGCCGCCGGCATCGAAGCCGAGGACCTGGTGGCCTTCATCCCGCACCAGGCCAACATGCGGATCATCGACGAGATGGTCAAGAAGCTCAAGCTCCCCGAGACCGTCACGGTGGCCCGCGACATCGCTGACGCGGGCAACACCTCCGCAGCTTCGATCCCCCTGGCCACGCACCGCCTGCTGCAGGAAAACCCCGCACTCAGCGGAGGCCTCGCACTGCAGATTGGCTTCGGCGCCGGACTGGTCTTCGGCGCCCAGGTTGTAGTCCTTCCGTAGCAATCCCAAACACAGGCCGCAACCGCGGTTTGCCCATTTCCGGCATCCTTTGCCGGCAATAACAAGAAAAGGAGCCATCAATGGCTAGCAACGAAGAGATCCTGGCCGGACTGGCTGAAATCGTCAACGAAGAGACCGGTCTGGCCCCCGAGGCCGTCGAGCTGGACAAGTCCTTCACCGAGGACCTGGACATCGACTCCATCTCTATGATGACCATCGTCGTCAACGCCGAAGAGAAGTTCGGCGTCCGCATCCCGGATGAAGAGGTCAAGAACCTGAAGACCGTCGGCGATGCCGTGGACTTCATCTCCAACGCCCAAGCGTAACTAGAACACCAGCCTTTGCAGGCTCCAGCCTTATGGCTGACCCCGGCTGGCCGGCCCGGACGCTGCTTTTCCCGGACCGGCCAGCCGATGCACCACCCTTAAATTTTTGCAGACTTCCTCCGCACGCCACCCACTCCGGCCTCCGGCCAGCAGCACAGGACACGGCAGGCGCACCGACAGAGAGTGATCCCATGACACGCAAAGTAGTCATTACAGGTCTGGGTGCCACCACGCCCATCGGCGGCGATGTACCCACCATGTGGCAGAACGCGCTGAAGGGCGTTTCGGGAGCCCGCACCCTTGAGGACGACTGGGTCTCAAAGTACGAACTGCCGGTCCACTTCGCAGCCCGGTGCTCCACCCCTGCCCTCGACGTGCTGACCCGCGTTGAAGCCAAGCGCATGGACCCGTCCACCCAGTTCGGCGTCATCGCCGCCCGTGAGGCCTGGGCCGACGCCGGCATCACCGACATCGACCACGACAGGCTGGCTGTCGCCTTCGCCACCGGCATCGGCGGCGTGTGGACGCTCCTGGACGCGTGGGACACGCTGAAGGAAAAGGGCCCCCGCCGCGTCCTGCCCATGACGGTTCCGATGCTCATGCCCAACGGTGTGGCCGCGGCAGTCAGCCTGGACCTGGGAGCCCGCGCCGGTGCGCACACCCCTGTGTCCGCCTGTGCGTCCGGCACCGAGGCCATGCACCTTGGCCTGGACCTGATCCGCTCCGGCAAGGCCGACGTCGTCATGTGCGGCGGTGCCGAGGCCGCCATCCACCCGATGCCGCTGGCAGCGTTCTCCTCGATGCAGGCACTCTCCCGCCGCAACGACGATCCCGAGCACGCCTCACGCCCTTATGACCTGGACCGCGACGGCTTCGTCATGGGCGAAGGCGCCGGCGCGCTGGTGCTGGAAGCCGAGGAGCACGCCATCGCACGTGGCGCCCGGATCTACGGCGAGCTGGCCGGCACGTCCGTGACCGCGGACGCGTACCACATCACGGCACCGGACCCCGAAGGCCTGGGCGCCACCCGCGCGCTCAAGGCTGCCATGTTCGACGGCCGCATCCAGGCCGAGGACGTGGTCCACGTCAACGCGCACGCCACGTCGACTCCGGTGGGCGACAAGCCTGAGTACACGGCGCTGAAGGCGGCGTTGGGCAACCACGTCGACAACGTTGCAGTCTCGGCTACAAAGTCGCAGATGGGCCACCTGCTGGGCGCGTCCGGCGCCGTCGAGGCCGTCCTGACGGTCCTGGCCGTGCACGAGCGCAAGGCTCCTGTCACGATCAACCTCGAGAACCAGGATCCAGAGATCCCGCTCGACGTCGTGACCTCCGCCCGGGCCCTTCCGGCCGGCGACATTGTGGCGCTGAGCAACTCGTTCGGCTTCGGCGGGCACAACGCCGTCGTTGCCATCCGCAGTGTGTGATCTGAGCTTGACAGAACGCTGAAGAAGCCCCCGCCGGTTGGCGGGGGCTTCTTCGTTGCTATGGATGCTCGGTCTGCCGCGTGCAGGCGAACTGTTCTGTTAGCCGGTGCGGTCCGTCAGCCGACCTGGTGCAGCCAGCGGACCGGCGCGCCCTCGGCGGCATGCCTGAAGGGTTCGAGTTCCTCGTCCCAGGCTTCACCAAGGGCAAGCGACAGCTCGTGGTAAACGGCGGAGGGTTCGCCCGCCCCGGCCTCATAGGCGTAGCGGATGCGGTCCTCGGAGACCATGATGTTGCCGTGCACGTCCGTGACGGCATGGAAAATTCCCAGCTCGGGGGTGTGGGACCAGCGTCCGCCGTCCACACCCTGGCTGGGTTCTTCGGTGACCTCGAAGCGTAGGTGCGCCCAGCCGCGCAGGGCGGACGCCAGCTGCGCACCTGTCCCCTGCGCGCCGGTCCAGGACAGTTCCGATCGGAACATGCCGGGCGCGGCGGGCTGAGGGGTCCATTCGAGGTCCGTGCGCTTGTCCACGACGGATCCGATGGCCCACTCAACGTGAGGGCACAGTGCGGTAGGGGCCGAGTGAATAAAGAGCACACCGCGGGTCATTGCAACAGACATTCCATCCTCCATAGCTGTAGGTACGTCTTCCCCAACGACCTGCATGGACGGGATACTTGCTGCGCCGGGCGCCGCGTGGTGCCGGTGATTCCTGCCAATCTATGAAATTTCTTGCCGGGCTGACAAGGAGTGCAGAGAAATAGTGCTTCAAGCACAACTTGAAAGTTGCCGAACTTGGATCTTATTGTGCCGTACGCCGTCTAATTACGCCAGTGCAATTCGGCGCGCTGTAGAAGATTCGCCGCGCGAACGGGGCTAGGCGCGCGGGTGGGCCTGCTGGTAGCTCTTCCGCAGCCGGTCCACGGAGACGTGGGTGTAGATCTGGGTGGTGGCAAGGCTGCTGTGCCCGAGGATTTCCTGGACCGCACGAAGGTCTGCTCCGCCATCGAGCAGGTGGGTGGCGGCGGTGTGCCGCAGCGCGTGCGGCCCCGTGGCGGAGGTGTCGCCGAGAGCGTCGAACAGGACCTTCACAACGCTGCGGACCTGGCGCTGGTCCACACGCCGGCCGCGCACACCGAGGAACAGGGCCGGCCCGCTGTCCCGGACAGCCAGCTTCCCGCGCCCGCGGCGCAGCCAGTCGTCGACGGCGACAGCAGCCGGGAGCCCGTAAGGCACCGTCCGTTCCTTGTTGCCCTTGCCGAGCACGCGCAGGGTCCGGCGGTCAGGGTCGAGGTCATCGACGTCCAGGCCGGCCAGTTCACCGACCCGGACACCGGTGGCGTACAGCAGTTCAACCATGGCCCGGTCGCGCAGCGGCAGGGGATCACCGTTCTGGGCAGCCTCGTTGAGGTCGGACAGCAGGCGGGTGAGCTGCTGCTGCTGCAGCACGCCGGGCAGTGAGCTGTCGCGCTTGGGGGCCTGCAGCCGCAGCGCTGGATCGGTCTCGATGAGTTCTTCGCGCAGCGCCCAGGCGGTGAAGCTCCTCGCCGTGGCCGCGCGGCGGGCCAGCGTGGAACGGGATGCACCGGCCTCGCTCTGGCTGCCCAGCCACCGCCGCAGCGTTCCAAGTTCAAGTCCGGCAGGATCGGCGACCCCTTCGCCGGCCGCGTAGGCCAGGAGGCTGGAGACGTCAGACAGGTATGCGCGCACCGTGTGTTCGGACCGCGCCCGCTCACCCGTCAGGTACCGGCCGAAACCCGAGACTGCCCGGGCGAGGGCTGCCGGCAGTTCCTGTTTCTCCACTCCCCCACTGTGCCAGCATTTGCGGTGGAATCAGGGAACGGCGCGCTGGTCATGAAACAGCAGCCGTCCGGCGAGGGGGACAGCGCCGGACGGCAGTTTTCACGCTGACTGCCTGGTGCGCTTCCAGCCGCCTTTCTCGGACACGGCCAGCCCCAGCAGCGCCAGCCTGCCCAGGCCAGCGCGCACGGATTCAGCACCCAGGCCGGCAACGGTGCAGAGTTTCTCGACCGAGCTCGCGGACCGCAGCGGGAGCGCGTCCAGCAGGATCAGGTCCTCAAGCGTCAGGCCGTCGTGATCAGCCGCCTGACCGCCCTTTTCATCGGGCAAGGACTGGCCGCTGGGCGAGGCGAGCTCGGCGATCTCGCCGGCGTCGGTGACGCAGACGGCGCCGCCGTCGCGCAGCAGCCGATGGCAGCCCGCCGAGTTGGCACTGTGCACCGAGCCCGGAACCGCGCCGACCGCGCGGCCCAGGGTCTCCGCATGATGGGCGGTATTCAGGGCGCCCGACCGCCACCGGGCCTCCACCACCACGGTGACGGACGCAAGGGCCGCGATCAGCCGGTTGCGCTGGAGGAACCGGTAGCGGGTGGGTGCAGAGCCGGGCGGCACCTCGGCGAGGACCGCACCCTGGTTTGCCACGGCCCGCAGGAGATCCTCGTTTCCTGAGGGATAGAAGCGGTCCACGCCGCCCGCCATTACGGCGATCGTGGGCATGGCATCCGAACCGCCCGCCAGGGCCGCGCGGTGTGCATGGGCATCAATCCCGTAAGCGCCGCCTGAGACCACTGCGAATCCGCGCTGTGCCAGCGAGTACGCAAGGTCACCCGTCACGGACGCGCCATAGCTGGTGCTGTCCCGGGAGCCCACCAGGGCGACTGCCTTCGCGGCCGGCGGGAGTTCGAGCTCTACGCCCCGCCACCACAGGCAGATCGGCTGGTGCAGGCCGAGATCGTCCAGTTGCCGGGGCCACAGGCCGTCCGTCGGGATGATCATCCGGCCGCCCAGGCGCTGCATGGTGGCCAGGTCGCGTTCAGGGGCGAGGTCGGGAATCCTGGGTGCCCAGCGCTTCAGCGCGGCACCCAGGCCTGCCCAGGAGGTGACCGAACTGTGCTCAGCCAACGTCGCCGTGATGTCCCGTTCCAGCCCGGGGCCGTAACCGACTTGGCCGGTGGCAATCGCCAGGGCGTCCTCGGCTCCGGCGACATGCACCAGGGCAAGGCCCGCGACGTCCTGCGGCTCCATGAGCCTGGACAGCGCGGCGCGCGCAAGTCTGTCGTTATGCATGTGGTGTCCTTTCACGCCGCTGCCGATGCGGTCTGCCGGAGGCCCAGGGCCTGCCCGATGTCGTTCCCGTCAGGCTGTTCCCGGCCGCCGAGGTCTGCCAGGGTCCAGGCGACGCGGAGCACGCGGTCATAGCCCCTTGCCGTGAGCACGCCCCGTTCCAGGGCGTGGTCGAGGATCCTGGTTGTGGCGGATGCCAGCCTCAGTTCGCCACGCAGGATCCTCCCGGGCACCTGCGAATTGGTTTCCA
This sequence comes from Arthrobacter sp. NPDC057388, assembly GCF_042668165.1. Taxonomy (NCBI): domain Bacteria; kingdom Bacillati; phylum Actinomycetota; class Actinomycetes; order Micrococcales; family Micrococcaceae; genus Arthrobacter; species Arthrobacter sp. NPDC057388. The sequence goes on along the minus strand of NZ_JBHVBL010000011.1, from coordinate 46,800 downwards.
TGCCCAGGGGCTGCAGCCGTTCCAGCTGGCTGGCCCGGGCAGCCTGGACGCGGGCGCCGACCGTAGCGGTGTCCTCCGCTCCCCCGGACTGGCCAAAGTCCGCCAGCGATACGCGGTCCACCTGCAGCTGGATGTCCACACGGTCCAGGAGCGGCCCGGACATGCGCGACATGTACCGGCGCCGCATGAAGGGCGTGCAGGTGCACTCAATGCCCTTCCCCGAAGCCTTGCCGCAGGGACAGGGATTGGCTGCCAGGACTAGCTGGAACCGGGCGGGATAGGCCGCTGCCCCCGCAGAGCGGTGGATGACCAGCTCGCCGCTCTCCAGCGGCTGCCGGAGCGCATCGAGGACCCTGCGTTCGTATTCGGGTGCCTCGTCGAGGAACAGGATTCCGCGGTGCGCACGCGACGCCGCCCCGGGACGGGGCAACCCCGACCCGCCACCGATGATGGCCGCTGCCGTCGCCGTGTGGTGGGGATTCTCGAAGGGCGGCCGCCTCATGAGTTGAACCCCGGCGGCAGGGAGCTGGCACAGCGAATGGATTGCGGTCACCTCCATCGCCTCCGTGTCGCGCAGATCCGGAAGAAGCCCGGGAAGCCGCTCGGCCAGCATGGTCTTGCCGGCGCCGGGGGGTCTGCGACCTTAAGTACAGATGCGCGGTGAGCTGCGGTTATGTCCCAAAATAGACATCCCGGCGTGCGAGTCCTGAAGGCTCAGCTCTCGTCGAACGGCAGGCAGACGACCTCATCGCCCGGGTCTTCCGGACCTGCTGGCGGAGCCGCGCTCGGGTGGTCCTGGTACAGCGCGTCCGAGGCGCTCTGGTCGTAGGTGTCGGAGAGGCCTGTACCCTTGGTCCCGAGGACCTGCTCCCAGTTGAATCCCATACACACGACTTTATCGGCCGGTATCGAACTCGCGAAGGATTGCCTCGACGCGCGCGATGAGTTCGTCGGCGCGCTTGAGGATCTGCTCTTCGTCCTCACCTGACATCTGCCGCCGGGGGCTGGCCGGCATCGCAGTTGCAGCAGCGCGCGGTGCAGGTGCTGGCTCCGGACCGGCGAGCAGCAAGGCCGCCGCGCTGATGACTGCCGACAGCGAGGATGGATGTATGGAGCGGTAGTCGTCGATCCATCCCCAGCGGTCCACGGCTGGCAGCATGCCGATGCTGTGATGCCAGTCCGGACTGGGGTCGGGCCGCAGGTGCCGATGCACGGGGCTGTCTTCGCCGCGGCGGTGCCCCAGAGCCCGGACGGAGCCGTGCGACCACCCGCTGTTGGTGCCGATCACATCGAGCCACGACCAGGTGGCGCACGCCGGGCAGGCGTTCGGGTCCTCGGCGATGCCAATACACTGGCGCAGCTCGCGCATTCTGTCCGGCCGCAGCCCAAGTGCCCCCGCCCTGTCCAGTCCGAGGCCTCCGTGGGAGCGCGGTGCCAGCAGCACCGCAGCGAACAGCATCCGGCGCATCCGCAGCCGGAGGACCCAGTGTGTGCCTGGGTGCTGGATGATTGCCGTCCCACGCCGGATCAGCCGCTGCAGGGAGCCGGTGTCCTCCGTGTGCCCGCGCGGCCACGCGGGGGCCGCTGGAACGTCGAGAGCCAGTTGCCGGCGCAGTGTCGAGAGCACAGCCCGGGACGGCCGTACCTGCTGCGAGAAGCGCAGGAGCGCTGTCTCGTTGATCTCTCTGGCGGGCACGCCGGTGACCGAGCACCAGTCGATCCAGAGGTCGGGCAGCACCGTCATCATCTTCCAGATTCTCCCACCGCGGCCTGGTTCGCTACGAGCCTCGCCTCAGGCGCGGGTCAGGCCTGCTATTCGCCAACGCTCTCGTCCGCATAAGTCTCGATGGGCCATCCGCCCAGGCTCAGTCATCAAGACCGAAGGCAGCAGTGAGGTGCTCGATCGTAAACTGGCTGCGCATCTTTGTAGCTGTGTTCTGGTTGGCGTAGAGCCCGGTCTTCCGCACTCCCTGATCACGCGGAACGGCGCGGGTCCATTCGACCGGTACTGCCCATTCTGCATTGTCGTCGTCCTCGTCGCCGTCATGGCGATAGTTTCCTGCCAGGGCGAGGTCAGTCAACTTTGTCTGGATTCCATCTACGATGACGGTGGTTTCGTCGAATCTCTGCGCCTCGCCCGTGACAGTGCCAACTCCGACATATCCGATTTTGGGGATGTAGGTGAAGATTCGGGCACCGAGAGGCAAGTTCTTCAGCGTTTGTGAATACTTCTTGCCGCCGCCGCCCGAGACGAAGCCGTACTTCATGCCGTCGACCCATTGCCGGCCTGTTGGCTCGTCGCCAAATGAGACGTACCAGTCAGACCCGTTCCAGGGTTCACGTGTCTTGTTCTTCCGTGAGGTCGCGGCAACGGACGACTTGGCTTGTTCGCTCTGATCGACGAGCCAGCTGCGGGCAAGATACGAAGATCCGTTGTCCTGAAAATGTCTGAAGAAGACGACGTTGATGGGGACATCGAAGTCTTCATTGAGGAACCGCACGATGCGCTCGGTAGCGGCGTCAACACTGGCGGCAACGATTCTAAATTCTTGTGCAGTGTTGACCTCTTCAGGGAGAGTGTCGCCGAAACGATCGGCAAACGCTTCTTCGAGAGCAAGGCCTGGACGGTAGGTGGCGAAGATATTGTCGATCTCGCTTCGGCCAAGGGTCGCCGCCCAGGAGCCATAGTCTAGTGTTTGAGCGGCAACATCGCGGGGAGTCTTGTCGCGTTTGAGTTCGATCACGTGCAGCGACCCTGTTTCGTCCAGCGCGAGCAGATCCACGAATCCCCCATGTGCCGTCGGAACCTGTCGGCCAATGACGAGAAGCGGCTCGCCAAGCACTGACGGGTCAGACTCGATGTAGCCCTCCAACTGGGATTCCAAGCCGATTGATACCGGCACGATCCGGCCGAGTTTGCCTCCCTCGGCCCGCCACAAGCCCATCTCAACCGCCATTGGTCATTCCCTTCCTGGTTATTGTCGTTCGACGAGTTTCTTGAGCTGAGCGTCATAGACATAGTCGGTGATCTCGCCGGACATGATCATTGCGATGGTTTCGTTGATGATCTCCAGCGGTACCACGAACCACTCCGAGGGGTCGTAGTCGCGTCCCTTCCGGTCGACCTGTGTCAGGTCCAGACGCACCTCGGCAAACACGCGGTGCAAGAGGTGCTCCAGCCACGACGCGCGCACGTTGTAAAGCCGGTAGTCCGCCAGCACCTTCACGGGTGCCATCAGGTAGGTCGGCGATTTGGCTGCGTTCTTGATGCGGGTCTCGACTTTGGTGGTGGAGAAACCGATCTTGTGAAGGTCCTTCATTCCCGCGATCGGGGGGTCGTCGCTGAGCGACTGCAGCACGTAGATATGACCACTCTCTACGTCCGCGTCAAGGACCTCGTCCGCATCGCGGCCCGTCCGCGCCAGGACCTGGCCCTGCGCCTCGTACATGCGGGTCATGAGACTCTGCCTGTACATCGCCGACTCCGTGCCGTTCTCGAAGACGACGCGCAGTCGCTGCTTCTGCCTGGGCTTGCCACCGACGACCAGGTCCACGTCCTCGCCGACCTCAGCCACGAAGCACATGACGCCACTCAGCACGAAGAACACACCCTCGCGGATAAGATCCATACCAGTGAAGGGCATCAGCTTGTATGTGCCCTCGGCCAGTTCGGCGTGCTTCGCTTTGAACAGCGGCTCGAACAGGTCGAAGTCCTCGGACTTCACCCGCTGAGCAACCGAGTCCGGAGACTCGGGACGCTTGGTCACGGGCAGATCCGACACGTCGAGGATGCCGGAGTCGTCGCCGAGCAGATCGTCCAGGTCGTCACTCTCGAGAAGGTCGTCCAGCGACTCGGGCGCTGCCTCTACGGCCAGCAGATCGTACTCCGTGTCGAGGTGTTTGAGCGCTGCGATCTTCTCGTCGCTGGCGAGGATGCCATCGAGGCGGGCCCCTAGCTTCCGTTCGGCGATCTCCCGCGTCGCTGAGCTCGGCAGGCGCTCGTGCGTCCGGCGGAACTCCACGATCTCCAGGAAGGCACGTTCTAGCCGGTCGGACGAGGTGATCTTCTTGGTCTTCTCAGGCGCGTCGAGGAGCCCGTCGAGGTCGTTGTCGATGAGGTCCTGGAGGGAGGACGGTGCTGCTTCGAGGATGTCGTCGTAGTCGCTCATTCGCTCTCCACCATCTCAGTCGCGCGCTTTTCGGCTTCGAGCTTCTGCTTGGCCCGCTGGAGCCACAGCAGTGCGTCTGCATACCGCTTCTCAGTTGGGTCCTCGGCCCTCGGGTCCGGTTTCCGGCCGTTGACCTTGATCCAGTTCTTGATCCGGGGAACGAGTGCCAGCGCCTCTTCCTCGGTGAACTCGACGCGAGTGGCCGTGATCTGGTCCTGGATGATCCGGAGCACCGAGGGAGTCACCGACTTGGACATGACCTCGAAGGCGCGCTGGAACGGATTCACCGAGTCGATGAGGTTGATGTTGAGGTCGTCGATGTTGACAAACTTCTCCGCCATCTTAATGAACCGCTTGTCGCCGACTGTGCGCACTTCGCCGTTCTTGATCACGGAGTCCACGACGACCTGCTGGCGGACCTCCTCCACCTGGGCTTCGGTGAGATCCGGGTACTTCTCACGGATGATCTTGGGGATCAGCACCTTGTTGGTCGTCTCGGCGTCCACTGAGCCGGCGGCGGCCCGCGCGAAGGTGTCGTCCTGGAGGATCGTCGCCTTCAGGTCGTTCAGATCGGTCTCCACGATCTGCTTCACGCGATCGCTCGACGGCTCCTTGAAGCCCTTGATCTTTAGCTGCCCCGGCACCGCGGAATCGTCACCATCGAATTTCTTAGTCTTGAAGGTGAAGTTCTGTGCGAGTACCTGCTCCATCAGCAACGACGCCGTGATGGCCTTGAGCATATTGTTGACCGAGACCTTCACCTCACCCTGGGAGGCATCGGGCTCGGCAATGAGGTTCGTGAACTGTGCATGTTTCTTGCCGGGGCTGTCGCGGGTGACACGGCCGATGATCTGGATGACCTCGGTGAGCGATGCCCGGTACCCGACCGTGAGGGCGTGCTCGGCAAACGGCCAGTCAAAACCTTCCTTGGCCATGCCGAGGGCGATGATGATGTCGACTGCGTCGCGGTTCTTGGAGGCTGTGTGGGCCAGGTAGTGGAGGGTGTCGCCGCGCTTCTTCTGGTCGGTGTCGTCGACGAGGTCCGCGACGCGGACGATGGTTCCAGTGTCCTGCCGGCGCACGCTGATGATGCCCGTGTCGGGGTCGGTCTCTTCGACGTGGCCGATGACATCGATGATGCGGCCGATCTCCTCGAGCTTGTCCTTCGTGGATTCACCCGAGTTGACGTTCGGAATGTGGACGATAGTTTTCTTGTCGAGGTCCAGCACTTCGCCGATCGCGTCGGTGTAGCGGCCCTGGTAGAAGTGGTGGCCGATGCCGAGCGAGTGCAGGTGCTCGTAGCCATTGAGCTGGTCGTAGTAGTTGAAGGTGACGGGCATGAACTTGCCTTCGTCCTCTGGCGAGAGCACCGGGACGGAGTCCCCGCGAAAGTAGGAGCCCGTCATCGCGACGATGTGGACGTCGCTGCCGTTCATCACGTCGCGCAGGAGCGCGCCGAGGCGGCTCGACTCGATGTCCGCGGAGACGTGGTGGAACTCGTCGATCGCGAGCACCGTGCCGTTGAATGACTCCGGTGCCAGCCTCTCGAACGCGTAGCGGAGTGTCGCGTGGGTGCACACGAGCGTTGCATCGGGTCCTTGCAGGAAGCTGATGAACGCGTCGACCTTGCCGGCCGAAGAGCCAGCGTCACAGAGGTTGTGCTCCGACTTGATCTCCCAGTCTGCGAAGAAGCCGAATTTGGACAGTTCCGTCGAGGCGAAGGACGCGCCGATCGAGCGCTCCGGGACGGCCACGATGACCTTCTTGCGCCCTTGGTTGTAGAGCTTGTCGAGGGCCACGAACATCAGCGCACGCGACTTGCCTGAAGCGGGCGGGGCCTTGACGAGCAGGTGCTGCGCGTCTCGCTTCGCGAAGACTCGCTGCTGCATGTCGCGCATACCCAGCACATCCGTGTTCACCGAAGCCTTCGTTTGGGCATAGGTGACGTCAACGATGTTTATGGGCTTTTTGATCGCGTTCACTTCGCGGTCCTCCGGGTCTTCTTCACTGGGGCCCTTTCGGCCTCGGCGTTTGTCATCTCCTCATACATAGCAAAGAGGTCAGACAGTCTTTGTTCATCAGTCTCGTATCCGCGCTTGGAGTAGATCGAGTCGACCAGCGCGTCGACCTCTGCATGCGCCTGGCGAAGGTCTCCGGGCATCAGATCCGGGTCGTAGAGCTCAGCCAGCGTTCGTTCGCAGTGATACTCGCGAACGTCCAAGACCCTGAGGGCGGCGATCGTGAGACGTTCCTTGTTTGGGCGAGAAAGCGGCGGCACCGGGAAGTTGTTGTAGACAATAGTGTTGGAGTACTGAAGGTCTTCGCGCATGCGCCCTGAGACAGCGTTGACCCACGACATGTGCATTCGTGAAGTCAGCAGCGTGAACACCCATGGCTCAGCTTCATACATGACCAAAGTTTTGTTGGATCCAATGACATTGGGACCAACATAGCCAATGGGCACATAGGTGCGCCGCTGGGACGAGATGCTAGGAACGATGATCGAGTCAGAAGGCTTGTGGGCGAAATAGTAAAATCGATTCGGATATTCAGCCAAGGCCCTCGTTGACTTCTCAGTGCTTTTCAGGCGATGGGCCTTGACGCCTTCGAGCCGATGTTTGATAAAAGGCACTTTCGATGCAGCGTCCAGTTCCTCATCCGGAATGACAAGACACCATCTCGTTTTCCCCTTGATAAATTCATCAGCGCCACAAAAACCTTTAACGTACCTTTCGATTTCCGGGTGGGCGGAGATCAGATCTTCTCTTTCCTGGTCACTCAAGATCAAGTTCCCGCCGTCATTCGGCATTGATCCATAACCAAGTCGCGGTAAGTGCGCAGACAAGGGAGCGCTTCGGCGACCGAGCCACAAATCTGGCCCATCTGCAAGGTAGGGGTTGATCCGTTTGGCATCAAGTCGAATCTCGTCGCTGAAGATGTACTTTGGTTCGGAAGAGATGTTGCGAAGTCCTATAACAGCACAGGTGACGCCTGCGGAATTTTTGGCATGGTTGGACCACTTGAAGGATGTGTAGGCGTAACCGATCTCAAGTTCAGTACCGAGTACCTGCGGCCAGAGAATCCCGACTTGCTCGCCTTGCGAGATGGAATTTGTCGTGACGAACGCTAGCTTCGTGGCAGTGCCACGGATATAGTCGGCACCCTTGATTAGCCATGCAGATACATAGTCGAGGCTCTTGTACTTCTTCGTGACCGTCGCAAGATCCTTCTTCTGCTCGGCCGATTGATTGCGACTGCCCAAATACGGCGGGTTTCCCAATAGATAAATCTCGGAAACGCGATCGTTCGGGCAGACGGCCTCCCAGTCCGCCGTGATCGCATTACCAGCCTGGATCTGTCCGGCTTCCTTCAACGGGATCAGCGGGATTGAGAGATTGAACTTATCCTTGAACTCGGCATTCATCTGGTGTTTAGCGATCCAAAGCGAGAGGATCGCGACCTCGACGGCAAAATCGTCGATTTCCAGTCCGTAGAAGTGTTCGATGCTGATCTTAGACTCGGCGTACAGCATCTGATGCTTCGGATCGATCTCGAAAAGGCGTTCAAGGATCGCGTGTTCCAGCCGACGCAGTTCCTTGTAGGCGATGACGAGGAAGTTTCCCGACCCACAGGCAGGGTCGAAAACCTTGATCGCGCTGATGCGGTCGAGCAGCGCTTCAAGTTTCTTGACGGAATCGAACCCCGAATCGAGCTGTTCCTTTAAGTCATCGAGGAACAGTGGCTCGATGGTTTTGAGGATGTTCGGCACTGACGTGTAGTGCTGGCCCAGGTCGCTGCGCTTGCCCGGGGTGACGATCGCCTGGAACATCGAGCCAAAAATGTCCGGATTGATGTCCCTCCAGATCAGCGTGCCGGACTCAATCAGCAGGTCGCGGGCCCTTTTCGTGAACTGCGGCACCACATGCTCTGGTGCCATCGTGAACAGTCGGCCGTTGACGTACGGGAACCCGGCTAGGTGCTTGGGTTTGTCCTCGACCTCTTCGGTGTCGAGGGCCGTGAACAGATCGGTCAAGAAGTCTGCGACGTCCGATCCGTCGGCTTGGGTGTGGGAGCCGACGGCGTTGGTGAACCCGGCCTCATCGAAGATTCCAGTGTCTTCGGCGAAGAAGCAGAACAGCAGCCGGGTGAAGAACACGTTGAGCGCATGACGCCCCAGCGCCATGTCGAACATTTCTGGGTTCGCCGCCAGCAGCTCATCGAAAAGCTTGCCCATCCGCTCGGCAGCTTTGACGTCTGCATGCGCCTCGGAGACGAACTGCGCCTTCTCCATCCCGGCCCAAGGCAGGAAGAACGTGAAGTGCTGGTCGATGTCCCGGAGCGGGATCAACAGGTTCTCGCCGGTCTTCGTGTCGATGGCCAGCAGTTCTGTGTAGTCAGTGACGATCACGAAGCGGGTGTTGTACCGGACGACCAGCGGTGAAGTCTTGAGTTCCTCGATGACTGCGAGAGGATCACCGATCGTCTCCTTGAAATAGACGACGTTCTTCTGCGCCACTTCTGTGGAGGGGTCAGCGGCAACGTTGAGGGAACCATTGCGCAGCCTGGTCACGTTGCCCTGGGGCTTGCCGTAGGCCAGCAGCAGGCTGAAAATGAACTCGCGGTCGTAGGATTCACGGCCTCCAAGCGGGGCAACGCGTTCCTCGACGGCTTTCAGGTTGAGCTTCACCATTAACGGGCTTCCTCCGCGAACGTGTTCTTATCGTGGGCCGTCAGTCTCTTGGTGGCTATGCACGTGCCTCGGGGGCAGGCTGAAAGACCGTCGGTCCACGGTTTACACACGTTGTTACTCCTTACGCGGCAGGGCGGAGGCGCACTGCCTCCTCGTGATCTTATCCGGGACCTGACCGCGGTTGATTTTCCCTCACCGCGTCACGCGACGGCAGTCTTCATCCATGGCCTGATAAGCGCACTTACCAGAGACCCGGTTCAAAGCCGCTCCGTCGATCGCGGGTATGGGGAATCGCCGCTGACAGACCATTGCGACTTGGATTCTCGGGCCAGTGAGTCGAGACTGGAGTCATGGCAGCACAGGTGAGGCTTGCAGCGCTCAGCGCTCCCACGGTCCCGCCTGAACCGGAGGTGGACGACGAGCTGCGCGAGCTCGAAGAAATTTCGCGTTCCCTGGAGGGACACACCCTGTCTGCTGCCACCCGGCGCGCCTACGACACGGCGTGGCGTTCTTTCGGGGACTTCTGTAGTGGCCACGGACTGGAGGCACTGCCTGCGCATCCGGAAACCGTGCGCTGGTACGTCGCCTGGATGTCCACTCAGCTCGATGATGACGGGCTCCCGCGGTTCTCCGTGGCGACGATCCGCCAGCGCCTGGCCGGTATCGGCGAGAGGCACCTGCGCGGGGGACTTCTGGATCCCACGGCCCACCGCGGCGTCGTGGATCTTGTGCGCGGGCTGGCCAAGCTGAGGGCCACCAGGCCCCGGCGCAAGCGCCCACTGCTTCTGGATGACGTGGTCCGGATCATCACGGCGATGGAACACGACACATATCCGGCAGGCGTATCTGCTACCAGGGACGCTCTGGCGGTGTGGCTCGGGTTCGCAGGGGCCCTGCGCAGGAGCGAGGCTGCGGCCCTGACGCTGAACCGGCTCGAGCTGCACCCGGTCGATGGTGTCCACGTTCATGTGGGGGCCTCGAAGGCCGACCCGGAAAACGCGCTGCCGGACGTGGTCGTGCTGCCCTTCGGGAGCTCGCCGGCCTCCTGTCCCCCGTGCGCGGTACACCGCTGGGTTGCGCTGCTCGGGCTTGCCCGGCAGGACGACGCACGTACGCGGCGTCGCGCCATTATGCAGCAGCTATTCTCCTACGGCCTCGAGGAGCACGTCTGCGGGATCACTGACTCGACAGCGCTCATCAGCAGCGCCGACCTGGCCTCGGGCGCGCCACTGCTCCGTGCGACGTACCGCAACAGGAAGGACGCCCGGATCCATCCACGGGCGGTGAGCGGCGACGCGCTGCACACGATGCTGCTCTCTCGGATGGTCGAGGCAGGGATGAATCCAGCCGCCTACGGCTTCCACTCGCTCCGGGCCGGGCATGTCACCCAGGCGCGGCGCAACGGTGCGGGTACGGAGGAGATCATGCGCGCCGGCCGCTGGAGCCGGGCAGCGACGGTGGACGTCTACGACCGCGAGTTCAATCCTGCGGTACGCAACAGCGTCATGCGTCTGGGGTTGTAGCCCCTTCGATGCCGGGGGCAAACCGGTGCCCGTGCTGGTCGTCCTCTTCGACCGGAACGCGGGCGTCGATGCTTTCCAGGAGGCGGAAGTCGACGACGCCTTTGAGTTGCGCACCGCCGCCGAGCACCTGAATGGCCTTGGAGAGCCGCAGCACCTCCAGCCTGTTCTTTTCCCATTCGCGCTGGGCCGCTGCGAGGTCAGCGAGGTATTGCTGCAGCTGGGCCTCGCTCTCTGCCTCCGGATCCTCGGCGACCAGGATCGCCAGGGGGACGTCCAGGGCCTTGGAGGCGGCGACCGCCTCATCCAAGCGGACGGCGCGGATCTGCTGTTCTATCCGGGTTACCGCCGAAGGATCGACGTTCGTTCCTAGAATCTCGGCGATCCTGCGGGCCAGCTCAGCCTGGCTGATGCCCAGGCGCTCCCTCTCCTGTCGCAATCGGCGGGCGAAGAGGTCTCCGGGCAAAGCATTCATCTGGTTTGGGCTCCTGGTCGGGTACATGGGCGCGAAGGGCTCAGCAAGAAGCGTATGCCGAGCCGTGCCGGAGCCGCACACCGCGCGCCCCGTCATGTGAAATCTACACGTTTTTGAGCAGAACGTCAGTCATTGCGCCAACACCTCGTTTGTGCTGGTCTTCGAGCACATTCCGGACTGGTATCGGACTCATCGTCGATACGACTATGACTGATGACTCGAATGATGTAGATTGGTCACTGAAGATGTGCACGTATACGAGTCCCTAGAGAGGGGTCGGCGGCATGATTGCAGGCTGTTCTTCCCGCTCGACGGGGACTTACGTCGCATCGGAAGAGACCATTGATAGGGCACTATGCTCTGTCTAGGCGAATAGGTTGTGCCAGTCGCCTCGTGACTCATGTCATGCAAGCGACCATTCGATAGGCGAGAGGAAAGAACCATGACCAAGATTTACGAGGTGGCACTCGAGCGGGTTGCCCTGCCCACCGCGGCCTGGGACCTGACGAGTTTCCTGGAGAACGCGAAGTCCCAGATCCAGCTCTGGGGCGGGCTGCTGCTCATGCTCCTGGGTGCGGTCGGACTGGTCTGGGGCGGCGTGCTCCTGATCAAGAAGCTGATGGCCACCCCGCAGTCCGCGGGCCAGCAGCAGGGATGGGGCACCATCGCCCTGCTCATCCTGGTCGGCGGCGCGCTCGGCACCGGCGGGTGGTCGCTGATCAACACCATCGGCTCCGGCGGCCAGAAGACCCTCGAGGACCTCGGCGGCGGATCGGTCCTCGTGCAGACGGTCGGCCACGCACTGACCAGCGGCGTCCTGGGCTAGGCCCGGCGCGGCAGGAATCAACGGCCGGGCACACAAAGCGTCGACGGACCGCACCGGGTCGGTTGAGGTCACCAGGCCTCAACCGGCCCGGTGCGTCGTTTCCGGGGTCGGACGACGGCGCTGACGACGAGCAGGACAGGCAGAGCAAGGAACAGGACGAACGGGAACGGACATGGGGATCAAGGACAAGGCGCTGGCCTTTGGCAAGCGGTTCAAGCTCGACTCGCACCACGCAATCGAGCGCTTCGGGGTGTTCTTCGGCATCTTCGCGGTGATGGGGCTGGTCGTGGTGGCCGGCTCGGGTGCCGCCGCCTTCAAGGCGGGCAGTGACGCGGTGTCGCACACCGCGCTCTACAACACCGAGTTCACCTCCTCGAAGACCCAGCTCAAGGGCGCGGTCGACGGGGTTTACACCAATCACACCGGCAACAGGGCACTGGTCATGATGCACTTCCCCGCCAGCGCGGCGATCTCGTACAACGCGGCGGACTACCAGGCCTTCCTGCTGGGCACCAACGACAAGCTGCAGACCGAGAAGGTCAGCACCAGTGGAATCAGGGGCACCTTCCACGTCTTCGGCTCGACCGGTTACGTCGGGGTCCTCCTGGACGCGGACCGGCCCTTCGACCGGCAGGTGCTCAACCTGACCGTCCGCGCGAACGCCGAGCTGACGTACGACGAGCGGCAGCAGAGCAAGGACGACCAGGTCGTGGGCGACTCGAGCTTCAAGAAGTACGACCAGTGGCGCGTGATCATCAACCCTGGCGCGTCGGGCACCACCGACATCCCGGCCCTGGACGCGGCCAGCTTCGACCCGGCCCGGGCCTACTACGACGTCGTACTGAAGACCCAGGAGCAGCAGACGCGCGACAAGCTCGACCAGAAGCTGCTCGCGATGCGCACGAGCCTGAAGCAGGTCGAGTCGTACACCTCCGACCTGGCGACCACCAAGGTCGATGGGCTCTTCCTCCGTCCGCCGGCCGTTCCGACCTCCATCGCCGGTGACCAGGTGGCTGGTGCCTCGAAGGCCGAGGCCAAGGACGGGAAGGCGACGCTGGAGCTGAAGACGGTCCATGTCGTGCCCGGCGGGTTCGACTTCAACTGGCGCGCGGGCAACGTCTATGACGGCTACCTCGACACGCTCGTGCCGGCCGGTAAGGGCTATGTGCAGTTCCTCGCCGACAAGCGCGCCGAGGGCAGCGACAGCACGAGCCAGCAGGTCTCGGACATGAGGTGGGTCCTCTCCGATGGCACCGACTTGAAGAAGGACTACCGGTCCTCCGACGTGACGATGCGCCCGCTGACGAATGTGATGAACAACCTTTCCCAGGCCTACCAGGACTACGGCAAGGCCAAGTCGGAGTACCAGTCTGGGCTCCTGCTCGAGCTGCTCGGCCTGGACGTGAAGCTGCGCGATGTGCAGTCTAACAGCACTGCGAACTCGGCCGGGGACTTCCTGACCGTCTATCACTGAGCGCGCTCCAAGGAGCGGGCAGTTACTACCCAGGCATCGAGCCGGAAAGGACAAGCTTATGGCCATCGACAAGCCGACGCGGCGGGATGACCCGGCCCGACGCGCTGCATCGCCCCGCGGGGACCGCAGGTCCGCCGACGGGGGTGCGAAGGAGGAGTCGCAGCCCCCTCGTCGTGAGGGGTCCGGCGCACACCGCGCCGGACCCCGCACCGGACCGGCCTCCGCTCCCTCCCCGTCCGGGGATTCAGCCAAGAGCCTCCCGAAAACCCCGGGCCCCTCCCCCGCGCCGCAGCCCGTGGGCCCGACGCCTGCGGGCCGCGGGTCGAAGAGTCTGGGAGCAGCATCGAACCCGGACGCAGGTGCTGCCGCTGGCAAGGCTGCGTGCGCGGCCGGTACAGCCAGCAAGACCAGCACGGCTGCCAAGGCTGCGAAGAGCCTCGACGGTGTCGCCGCCGGGGCGGCCGGGGGAGCCGCCCGCAAGGCAGTCGAGGGTGACGGCAGCAGCGCGGTCCGCCGCGGTGCCGGCCGGTACGCGGGTGCGGCTGCTTCGGGAGCTGTCGCCGGGGCGCAGGCAGGAGCCGCGGCCGGCGGTGTCGGCGCGCTGCCCGGGGCAGCGGTCGGTGCTGCCAAGAACGTGGGCCTGGAGACCGGCAAGGACGTTGTCGACGGTGCATCCAAGGTCACCGGCGGGAGTCCGGACGCCGAGCCTGCGGACAAGCGGCTCGGTGCCGGGGGTACCGGCTACGAGCGGACCTCGCAGAACGAGAAGGACGGCCAGCTGCTGTCCAAGACCGCCAAGGGTGTCGCCGTCGGCGGCACCGCGGCGGCTGCTCCCCCGGCCGCGGGGCTTCTCATGGTCATGGCATTTCTGAAGTGGCTCAAGACCATGTTCTTTGCGATGCTCGCGATGGCCGCCAACGCGGCCAGCATGATCTGGGGCTTCGTCCTCGGGATCGCCAAGGCGGTCGGGCACACGATCGCCGCGCCGTTCATCGCACTGGGAGGGCTGGTCGGCAAGGCGGCAGGAGCCGTGTTCGGGGTGACCGTGACGGCCACCGTCGCCCCTGCGGCCACGGCCGCATCCGGGGTGGCTGCAACCGTTGCCGCGGTGGCTGTGCTCAGCACGGTCCTCACGGGCGTGCTCGACCAGACCGGCCTCGATGGCGGCCGCGGCTCGACCATGACCAACTGCATCGTCAACGTCAGCCGCAACGGCCCCGGCGCTGATGTCCCGGCGAACACCGAGGCGAACGCCCGAGCGGTCTACTCCGTGCTGAAGACCTGGGGCATGCCCGAGGAGAACATCGCGGGCATACTGGGCAACTGGTCACAGGAGTCGGGCGTGGACCCCACCAGCGTGGAGGGCATCTACAACGAGCCGTACCAGATCGGCCCGCGCAAGCAGACCGCCTGGGACGGGAACTTCACGCACATTCCGGGCCAGTCGCACGGCGGCATCGGCTTGGGCCAGTGGTCGAACGGGCGCACCACGATCCTCCTGGACTACGCCAAGTCCAAGAACCTGGACTGGTACACCGTCAAGGCCCAGCTGGCCTTCATGGTGGAGGGCGATAGCCCGGGTGACGTGTCCGTGTTCAAGGACATGATCAAAACCTCGCAGGGCTCTCCCTCTGCTGCTGCACAGCACTTCCATGACAAGTGGGAGCGCTCGGCCGACAATGCCTCGCAGCTGCAGGAGCGCAAGGCCGATGCCGAGATGTGGTTCGGCAAGATGAGCGGCTGGACCGTCGACACCTCGGTCGTGGGCGGGGTCGAAGACATTGTGGGCGGCATCGTTGACACGGTCGGCAGCGGGGTCCGCTCCATCTTCGGCAACTGCGACAGCGACACCAAGGTGCGTCCGGGCAGTCTCGTCGACGGCGGCATGGACGAGGAGCAGGCCCGGCAGTTGATCGACCTGTACAACCAGGAGGGTGACAAGTTCCTGGACGACAAGTACGGCGCTGGCGGACCGGGCTCCTGCGGCGACAACCACGCCATGAACTGCGTGTCGTTCTCGGTGTACTTCATGAACAAGTACACCTCGTTCCAGCAGTACCCGCCGGGCGACGGCATCCAGACGGCGCACGCAATCGCGTCCATGACGGGCAAGCAGGTCTCGAGCACTCCGACGGCGTACTCGGTCGGCTCCGGGCCGGGCACGGGGTCCGCCGGCCACACCCTCGTGGTGCTGGGCGTGCAGGGCGACAAGGTCATCCTCGGTGAGGCCGGTTACTGCGCGTTCATGGGCCGGGTGCGCGTCGACAGTGCGGAGCGGATGAAGTCCGAGGGGTGGGTGTTCGTCGACGTCACGGACCTCATCGCCACGGGCGGCAAGCTGCCGGCGTAGCCGGTGGAAGCAGGGCCGGTGTCCGGATGATCCGGGCACCGGCCCTTTCTGCGTCCTGATCCACCCGCAGTGATCTCTCGAATGGCATAACTCGTTATTGAATGACCATTACCGATAGACTTGGGAGTCATATATGAGGACAACGCGAGAAGGGGCGGGCATCGTGACGAGTGCGGACCAAGAGGCGCGCGGCAGGGCCGGCGACACGGCCGTAGACAAGGACGGCGGCGGCACGCCGAAGAGGCTGAAGGCCCCTGCCACCCGCAGGCGGGTCAGCGGGGTCGAACTTGAGGCCCGTTTCGAGGACTGGCGCTCCGGGCGGCGCGGAGAGCGGCAGGTACGCACCCCGGAGGAATCGGCGCGGCGGACGCGCCTGGTTTTGAGCGCCGCTATGGGCGTGGCGATCCTCGGGCTGGCGGCAGCCGCGGGAGTGAGCGGCAAGAGCTTCGAGGCCGAGCACGCAGCAAACGCCGACCGGATCACCTCCCTCCAGTCCCAGGTCGAGGACGCCAAGGCGACGCCCGTCGCCACGGACCTGTCCGGGAAAATGACGCAGCTGACGGAGGCCGCCGCGAGGGACGCCCGGAAGGTCGCCGAGGCCCAGCAGCGCTTCGCGCAGCTGCATCACGAGGCGGCGACACAGCCCACCGCAGGCAACGGTACGCCGAACGCGGCGACGCTGCAGATCGCCGAACACCGCCGGACGCTGGCCCCGCTGTTCAGCCCGCGCTCGTTTCTGACCGACGAGAAGGGGGCCTACTCCTGGACCTCTGTGACGCCGTTCGACCCAAACACGCAGATCGATCCGCGGTTTCCCTGGTACGTGCGCTACGAGGGACTGAAGGCTTCCTCCCCGGATGCCTACGCCTGGTCGGTCGAGTCAGTAATGCCGGACCTCGCGGCCCAGGACGAGACGGGTACCACACGCACGGCCCGGGCGGTCTGGCTGTGCCGGGACACTGAGGACGGACAGGTGCTGGCGTGGGCAAGCGCGGTCTACACCTACGACGGGAAGGCCGGAACCTTCGATGCGCTCGAGGTTGTTGTGACCGCCGCCGGCGCGGCCCATCAGCAGGATGCATCGGCGACGGGCAACGGAAGCGGAGAGGGTTGATCATGCAGGACCAGCAGATGGACGGCACGGACGAAACGGCAGCGCCGGGGCCCGGCTTTGTGCGGCGCAACGCACTCGTGGTGGCCGTCGCGGCCCTGCTCGTCACCACAGCTACGGTTACCGGTCTGACCTGGGGGTCCCAGCGCAGCGCGCTCGATGCACAACAGCAGACGATCACCGGCCTGCAGGGCCAGCTCGTCTCGGCCACAGCCGCGAGGTCTGAGCAGATCGGGCAGGACATCCTGGAGTCGCTCGGCGTGAGCCAGAGCCGGATCCACGATGACAAGCAGATCGTGGACCGTCTGGTGAAGACGGCGTTCACCTGGGACTCCGGCCAGGCCTATGAAGCCGCCCGCCAGGACCTGAAGGAGCGCTACCACCTCTCCGAAGACGAGCAGTTCCTTAAGCAGTTCATGCCGCCGGCGCGCTTCAACGAGGACACCTCGGGAAAGCGCTATTACTTCATCGACACGCAAGGACTGAACTCGACGGTCAATGCCGACACGGAACTGGAGGTCGTGAAGGTCACCGCGGACGAGTACAGGTACGCGGCCCAGGTCGAAGTCGCAGGCACGTCCGACGCGGTCTCGCAGAACAAGGTGGCCCCGGACCGGATCAAGTCGTATCGGACCGTGCTGGTGTACCTTACCGTCGACGCGCAGGGGAAGGTCTCGGGCTTGTCGGCCATTCCCGCTGGCGGCTCGACTCGCCATTCTCGATGATTCGACTCCCTTTCGACTCATCTTCTTGATAGAGTTGTACTGATATTCGAGACGAAGAGCGAGTTGAGGGGCAATGGCATCGACAAAGATCGACGAGTCGGGCGTGCAGGCTGACAAGCCTGTCCGCAAGACCCGGTTCGTGGCCACGCCGGACGCCGGTGCGGCACCGGGCGACGCCGACCCCACCAGGGACGGAAAAGTCCCGGGAGCACTGATGAGCCGCCGGGCGGCGATCGGCGGGGTGTGCATGGGTGCGGCCGCACTGCTCTGCTTCGTGCTCGGCGCAGGTCTCTCTGGCGGCGAGGCCACCGTCAGCCACGACAAGGCACAGCAGATCGTCTCCCTGCACGAGCAGATCCGCACTGCCCAGGTGCGCGCCGACGCTCTCCCGGCAGCCAAGGACGCCGACCGCGCTCTGGTCACGGCACAAGGAGCTGCGGAACAGATTGCCCGGCTGCAGAACGAGTACCGCTACCTGACCCCATCGGTGGCGGACTCAGGCGGGAAGCTGGACCAGGCTGCCGCCGAGCCGACGCGCCGGAACCTCACTCCCTACTTCGCCCCCGACGTCGGGCAGGCGACGCTCCAACCCTGGTATCTGCTGGCCTCCGACAAGGACGTCGCCGCGGGCAACGAGATTCCGATGAGCTTCGACTCCGGCTTCCAGTGGGTCGCCCAGCGCCCCTACTCGGTCGAGGTGGACGGCACGATCCGGGTCACCTGGCTGGCGGTGCAGACCCGCCCGGCGGCCGGGCAGTCTCCGGCGGTGCTGGGCTGGGCCCGGGCCGATTACGACATGACCCGGAAGAGCTTCTCCGGGGTTCAGACCGGCACGACGACTACGGGCGAGGCCCTGCGGCAGGAGGTGAAGGCACCGTGATCGAGGACGTGAAGGACTGGGCGCGCGCGAGGGCCGGGAAGGTCTTGGTCTGCAGCACAGGAGGGCTGCTGGCGCTGTCGCTGTTCTCCCTGGCCCCGGCACTCCTGGCCGACGGTTCGGCGGACGCCGACGCGAAGGCCAACCAGCTCATCGTCCAGCTCCAGGGCAAGCAGGAGGACGCGCAGGCGGCACTTGAGACCAAGCACGGCCGGCTGCTGGCCGACCTGCCGGGAATGGATGCCGAACGGGCCGACCGGGACCGGGCCGCAGCGCGCTCGGTGCTGCTGAGCCTGACGGATTCCTCGGCCGCCTCGCGGACCGTCAAGGAGACGCAGACCGCTCTTGATGCCCGGTACGGGTTTCTCGGGACCTCATCCCGGACTCTCACGGAGTTTATCCCGGAGTGGATGGCAGCGACCGGTGCCGGACAGGGCGCGGGGACGGCTTACCAGCTGGGCGACTTCGACGTCGACGTTGCCTCGGTGAAGGGCCTGGACTACTCCTACATCGGAGTGGCGCGCCTGGACCCGGTTTCCGCCGACGGCAAGTCCACGGCCAAAAGTGAGTACGTGGTCTTCACCTTCGCCACCGGACAGGACGGCACGGTCACCTCGTACGAGGCGTACCGGGCCTCGGGCCGGACGCGGGACCAGCTTGCCGCGCCGAGACTCCCTGCCTCTGCTTCACCGACCGAGACCGCCAGCCCCGGACCCAGCCACAGCGGCTGACCCGGCGGCGCGCCCGCACAGACACGACACGACAACAACGAAGGACGAGACGAATGACGATCCAGACCCTGGACAAGACCGGCAGCGCAACCGAGGACGAAGCCCGCACGGAGGCCGCTACTGCGGCCCCCGTCGAGAAGGCCCCGGCCAAACCGAAGGCCGGACGTAGCCCCTCGAAGCTGGCCGGCACGCTGCGCCGCCTGGCCCCCGGGAAGGGCTCCGGCGGATCGCCGGTGCTGATCTGGGCGGTGTTCTTCCGCTCGGTCGTCCTCATCGCCGACTACGTGCTGGCCTCGATGACTGCGACGGTCGTGATCCCGATGCTCGGCGCATGGCTACACCGGCAGTCGGGGGCGGCCAGCGGCGACCTGACCATGGCCGGGACCGTCGCGATGTGGATTGCCCCGCTGCTGTTTGTGGTCCTGCTGCTGGCCGCCGCGGAGATCGCCGCGATGCGCGGGATGTGGCGCTGGTCCACCCGTCGGATCCAGGCCGTGCGTGAGGCACGGACTCCGGCGCTGGCCCCGGCCACCGCCGCCCCCAGGACCACCCGCCCGAGCAAGAAGACCAACCGCAAGAGGAGCAACTGATGCGCACTGCTGGACTGATGATGAACGACGTCTGGGCCGACCGGGCCCTGCGGGAGCGGGGCGTTCAGGCGCATCGCTACGACGGCCTCGATGCCCAGATCGGAGTGCTGGTCGACTCTGTTGAGCTCAAGCACCGCGGCAAGGAGGAGAACTACCGGCCCTACCTGCATGTCGTCGGCGAGCTGCGCTCGATCACTCCCGCCGAGCCGCTGCCGTACGGGATCACCCAGGTGACCTATTCGAACGGCCAGGGCGAGAAGGTCGACGCCTTCTATGAGTTTGACGACGAGCAGCTGGTCGCGCTTGCGGCCAAGGGCTACTTCAGCCATTCGTTCACTGTGCCCGACCAGCTCACGGGGATCGAGTGGGAGCTGCCAGCCAGGGTGGATGCCCTCGTGCTCACCCCGTCCGGGGAGCAGGCCGATGCCCCCGTGGTCTTCATGAACGTGCACCGCATCGCCGATCTCGAGATCGACCTGGCCTCCACGGAGTACGACCTGGCGGCCTACTTCGCTGACCGCTCCGAGGACGGCCATGGTCCGGTCGAGGCCGTCGTCGACCAGCGGGGCCTGCGGGCCCGCTCCGACGCGATCAACTCGCTGTTCAGCGAGGACGAGCTCGATTTGGTCGCACAGGCGGAGAACCTTCAGCGGCCCGGGCAGCAGCAGCCGGCTGCCGAGGGTGTTTCCGCACAGTTGCTGGCGGTCGAGGCCGAGATCGCCGCGGAGCGCGAGCGGTATCAGGCTGAGCTGGAGCGCACTGAGGGCACGCCCGAGCACCTGTACCACGAGCGCGTGGCCCCGGCCCTGCACCTGGACGGACCGGACGACACTCCCGCCACTGCGGACGCGGAGCCTGATGCCGGCGCGACCCACGATCTGGACTTTGGCCTGGATGAGGAGGCCACCGGGCAGGAGGTGCCCGCGCCGACGCTTGAGGAGCGCAAGCGCGAGGCCTCCCGCCGCGCCGCCGACCTTGACTTCGGCGAGGACGCCGGGCACGGCCTGGGCCACTGAGGCCGAGGCGGGCAGAGCAGTACGGACGGGACCCGGTCGCTGGAGGACAGCGGCCGGGTCCCGTGCATTCACGACAGGAAGGGAAGAGGCGGGATGGGCCTGAAGCAGTCAGTGGTCATCGTCAACGAGTTCAGCGTGCCGCTGCCCGGCGGCAAGGGGTCCCGGGGCGGCACTCCCGGCGACTACGTCACCCGGTACATGGCGCGCGAGCAGGCGACTGAGTCGCTCGCGCCGATCCAGCGGCTGCGCACGGACGACTTCATCCTGCGCTACATGGCCCGTGAGAGCGCGGTCGAGCGCCCCGGGACAAGCCGGGTCGAGGCCAAGACAACCATGCGCCAGGCCCAGGGCGATGGCGGCGTGGCCTTCGGCTACGGCTCGGTGTCACTCTCTGACGAGCAGCTGCGGGCTGCGTCCCGGGACATCCAGAAGCACTTTGAGAGCGGCAAGACGGTTTTGAAGACTGTGCTCTCCTTCGACGAGGAGTACCTGAAGAAGCACCGCATCGTCGGCGAGGACTTCCACTGCGAGGGCCGCGGGGACTACCGCGGCCACATCGACCAGATGAAGCTGCGGATGGCCATCATGCACGGGCTGGAGCGGATGAGCTCGGGCACGAGCGGTTTCGACGACCTGCGCTACGTCGGCGTGATCCAGGTCGACACCGAGCACGTCCACTGCCACCTGGCAATGGTCGACGCCGGACACGGCAATTTGGCCAAGGACGGGACCCAGCGGGGCAAGCTGCTGGACCGGCACAAGTCCCGGCTGCGGCGCGGCGTGGACGCCTGGCTGGACGAAAAGCAGGCCGTCGCTCACCTGTCCAGCGCTGTCGGTTATGAGCGCAGGAACGTGACGACCTTCATCAAGCGTTGGGCGCACGAGCGCATGCGGTCAGAGTCTCTCCCCCAGTTCCTGCTGGCATGCCTGCCCGCCGATCGCTCGCTGTGGCGCGCCGGAACCAATGATCTGCGGATGCGCAAAGCCAACCGTCTGGTCTCCGAGCTGGTGGCCGAGCAGCTGGAACGGCCGGGCTCTCCGCTGCCGGCGGCGATGGAGAAGGTCGTGGAATACGCCAACCAGCGACGCGAGGCCGAGGGCCTGCCCGCCGACGCGTGGCAGCGCCTGGTCGACGCGGGTCGCAACCAGATCACCGAGCGGGCGGTCAACGGTGTCTACCAGATGCTGCGGTCCATGCCCGAGGAGGAATTGCGGGTGCGTACGCCGATGCTCGAGGTAATGGGCATGGACTACGCCGAGATGGCCACCCTGGCCGCAGAGCGCCAGCAGCGGCACGGCAGCCCGGAGGACGACGTCGTCTCCTTCGGCTTCCGGCTGCGCAGCTATGCCTCCCGCCTGCAACACCATAAGTCCAAGGCCAGCGCTTACCGCGACCTGGCCCGGCAGTGGGAGCGTGCCGAGAAGGCCGAGGTGGCCGTGGAGGACTCCCGGCCGCTCTACGACTTCTACCGCTACGAAGAAGACTGGCACCGGCGGGTGATGAGCAAGTACCAGCACTTCCTGCCGTTTGTCGGCGACGCCAGCCAGTGGTATGCCCAGCAGCAGGAGGTCGCCGCGTACGGCCAGCGCCTGCTCTCGTTGATGGCGCTGCGGCAGGATGCCTCGCTGCAGCGGATGAAGGACGCCGGCCAGGCCGAGGAGATGGGCCGCGAGATCTACGGCCAGCCCGGCGGACGGCACCTGACCGCGGGCAAGGCCGGACGGGCGGTGCTGGACGCGCGCATCGAGACGATGAAGCAGGTCTACGATGAACGGCTCCAGGAGCTGCGCACCGACCTGGCCGACTCGGGGCTCGTGCTCGTCGCCGCTTCTGCTGACCGTCGCAGCGCCGTCGCTGGCGGGGATCCGGAGGTCTCCACCCAGCTCTCGATCGAGACCGGGACGGCGCACCCCTTCGACGAGGTCAAGGCACTGGACCTGCATCACCTGGGCTACGACTTCGTGGCCGACGTCGAGATCGGCGAGCGGGCCAGGAGGGAGTTCACCGCAGCCGCGGCCGAACGCCGCCGGCTGCTGCTGGCGGCCATGGAGTACCTCGACCAGTCGGGCCAGTCCGAGGCAATTGCCGACCTCCCGGTCGACGACATCGCGGCGATGACCCGGGTCTCGCGTGAACTGGTTCCGGTGGAGGACGGCTCCACGCGGCCGGTTCTGCGTTCGAGGATCGCGGCGCTGCGTGAAGAGCAGGAACAGGCTGTCCGGATGCGCCGGTCGAAGGCTTCCTCGCTTGACGCCGGCCTGGTGGTGCGTGTCCAGCAGCGGGTCGACGCCGCGGTGGCCGGTACCGGTGTCCTCCCCGGCCTCGAGCAGGAACCGGCAGGGCATGCCGGCGGCATCCAGCACGAGTAACGACACGACTCGAAAGATCATTCGAATGGTTGCGGAATGCTCTATAGGAGTATTAGTGTATAGAGCAGTTCGGCAGGCACTTCGGGGCTTTGTTCGGACGACGTGAATGATCAAGGCCGTTCTGCCGAGTGGCAGACGGAACGACGAAAGGACGAGATCATGGCACTTCTCAAGGGCAAGGGCGCAATGACCGGGGTCAACCTCATCGCCAAGGTCTATGACAACGGCGCGACCAAGGACGGCAAGTCGCACTACGCCGACATCCAGGTCGACGCCCGCGACTTGCGCGGACCGGAGCAGAGCAACCTGCACCTGAAGTCCGAACGCGTGAAGGGTCCGGACGGCAAGGAACGCTTTGCCAACACCGCCCCTTACTCGGTGGGCCAGCTGGAGGAGATCGTCAAGGCCGCGGGCCCGAATACGGAGCCGCTGCTCAACAAGGACGGCGACAAGGTCGGCACCGTCTACGGCTTCAAGGGCAACGTGATGCCGGCCTCGCGCGGCACCGGCCTGGTGGTCAACACCAAGTCCGTGGAGGCCAGCGACTTCAAGGTCGACTCCAAGACCCTGGACAACCAGTTCGCCTCCATGAAGGCGGCCAAGGAGGCCCAGGCAGCTGCCAAGCAGAGCCAGGCCGGTCCGGAGCAGACCGCTCAGGCCGAGCAGGTTGTCGAGGCCGAGGCCCCCGCGGTCGGCTGACAGCGATCCACGACTCAGCAGAACTCATTGAAAGGCCCCCGGAGAGACCTCTCCGGGGGCCTTTCGCATAGAGAGGAACGAATCATCATGGCAGATCTCAGCAAAGGTCCCCAGGGCGGACCGGAGCACGGCCAGCGCCCGACGTCGTACACGCCCGAGCAGCTGGCGGCAATCCGCGGGGCCACCCCCGATACCGGAGCGCAACGCGGCCCGAGCTCGCAGGCGGGCCTCGGCGCGGTGCGGGGTCCCCGGTACAGCGTGCCCTCCTCCCCCGCTCCCGGCCAGCCGGGCTCGAGGTTCAACCCCAATTTGGTCGAGCGGCGGCCGCGCCCGCAGGCTGAGCCGGCACCGGGGATGATCTCCTCAGCGGATGTGCCGACGCCGGAATCGTCACGGCAGGCGCAAGCCCAGGCAAAGCAGGCTCATGTCGGCGGCACGGTTCGGGGTCCGGTGAAGGTCCCGCCCGCCCAGCGGGCCGCCGAGTCGGAGGTCGGACAGGCCGTGCAGCCCGAGGGCTTCGGTGAGGGAGCCAGGCGGCTGGGCACCGGTGTCATGCGGGATGCCGCGGCCCACGCCGTACCTGCCCGGCAGTCCGGTAAATCGACCAGGCGTGTCGCTGCCAGCGCCGCCAAGGGTGCTGTCATGGGTGCAGCCCGCGGGCTGCATACGGAGCTGGCCGGACATGGCGGACAGAAGGCCCTCCAGGACTCCGCTGCCGGCGCGGACCTGGTCGGGCGGATGGGCTCGATTGTCGGCCGCGGCACTCAGGCGCAGCCGCCGGGCACCACGCAACAGGGACGGAAGCCGGTCAGCGAGCGGTACGACTACCAGTTCGAGGGCCAGAGCGGACCCGAGGGCACCGAGCCGCAGCGCGGGGCTTGAGACAGGCACGGAGGAGGAGAAGGCAATGGCGAGGAACGATCCCAGCCCACTGAGCGGCACGAGCCTGCTGGAGCTGGGCCTGGACGAGATCACGGCTCCGGACGAGAGCGAGGACACGTGGGCGGAGGCCGGGCGCGCCCTGGTCGACCGCGTGGGTGCCTCGATGCGTCAGCAGCGCGAGGCGAACGCGCGGGCACGACGCGACCGGGAGTCCAGTCGGCCGCTGAGTGAGCGGTACGACTACCAGTTCGAGCAGGATGGGTGTTCGCCCCCGGAGGACCGCCAGCAGGGGCTGTGACAGCACCCCTGTGGCACGAATGACCAGGAGGCCCCCGGATATGAGTCCGGGGGCCTCTCTCTGTCCTCTCGCAGTGGCAATGAATGATGACATGATAGACTTTCGACTGATCTATCAGATGAATCCAAGTCTTGGTGAGAGGTCTTCCACGGCATGTTCCATGAAGTGCACCTGAATGAGGGCTATCCGCTCCTGTCGAAGCTGTCGGACCCGCTCAAGAGGGCCGAGCGCGAGATCGTCGGCCGCGAGCACGAGAAGCTCCAACTGCTGGCCTCGATGAGCAGGCCGGAGCTGTGCAACGCCCTGCTCCTGGCCGAGGCAGGTACGGGTAAGACCGCCCTCGTCCAGGCCACGATGGCCGTTGACACCGAGCGGCTGTACCTCGAGGTCGATCCGTCCCGAATGATCTCCGAAGCCGGCGACTCGGACCGCATGGCTGCCATGCTCAAAGGCTTCTTCGACGAGGCCGAGCACTTCGTGGCGGACGGGAAGCAGGAGCTGGTCCTGTTCATCGACGAGTTTCACCAGATTATCCAGCTCTCCGATGCCGCCGTCGAGGCCATCAAGCCGGTGCTGGCAGCCTCCGGGGCGCGCGGCATCCGCATCATCGCCGCAACGACCTACGACGAGTTCCACAAGCACATTGCCCCGAACCAGCCTCTGGTCGAGCGTCTGCAGCGTATCAACCTGACGCCTCCGGACCAGGAGACGACCATCCGGATCCTGCAGGGCATGGCCGAGCACTACGACGTCGCCGATCAGTTTTACGACGACCACATCTACCGCCAGATCTACGAGTACACCGAGCGCTACATGCCGGCGAGCTCGCAGCCGCGCAAATCGATCCTCGTGCTGGACAGCATGGTCGGCTGGCACCGCCTCACCAAGCGGGCTCTGGACCGGGAGCTGCTTTCGGACGTGCTTCAGGAATCCCTGGGCGTGAATGTCGCCTTCAAAGTCGACGGCGCAAAGATCAAGGCGCAGCTGGACTCGAAGGTCTTCAGCCAGGACCTGGCCACGCGCGCGGTCGCGCGGCGGCTGCAGCTGTCGGTGGCGGACCTGAACGACAAGAGCCGACCAGAGGCCTCGCTGCTGTTTACGGGGCCCACCGGCGTCGGAAAGACGGAGCTCACCAAGCAGCTGGCACGGCTGCTCTTTGGTGACGACCAGCGCCACCTGATCCGCTTCGACATGTCCGAATACGCCCAGGATTCCTCGATGGACCTCTTCCGCTCCGAGCTGACGAAGCGGGTCTGGGACCTCTCGCATGCCGTACTGCTGTTCGACGAGGTCGAGAAGGCCTCCGCGATGGTCACCCGCCTGCTGCTGCAGGTGCTCGACGACGGGCGGCTCTCCGACGACAACAACCGCGAGGTCAGCTTCCTGAACACCTACATCGCCATGACGACAAACGCGGGCTCGGAGATCTACAAGACCATCGCGCAGTACGCGGCCGACGACACGGGCTCGGGCGAGCAGCTGCTGAAGTACGACAAGCTCATCCGTCGCTCCATCACTGAGACGCAGTCGGATAATCGCTTCCCGCCCGAGCTGTTGGGCCGCATGGACGCGATCGTGCCCTTCCAGCCGTTATCGGAGAACACCCAACGCAAGATCGTGCGAAACAAGCTGCGCCACATGGTGCAGGAGGTGCTCATCAAGCACAACGTTCGGGTGGACATCGACCAGAGGGTCCTGCAGTACCTCATCGACGACAAGGGTGACACCGACTCCAATGCCGGCGGTGCCCGTGGCGCGGTGGCGAAGATGACCGACGAAGTCACCACCGGCGTGGCGACCTTCATCAACGAGCACCCCTCCGAGCGGCGGATCCGGATCGATGTCGTCGGCGAGTTGGCGAGCGACCACAAGGACATGCTCACCTCCGATGCACGCATCGAGGTGAGCGCCGTGCGCTGATCTGCGGCACAGATCATTGCGGGCCATTCGGCAACGTGTCGGATTGCCTATCATTGCACCTATCGACTTATAGGCGATAGGATACTCATATACCAGGCGAACTGCGTTTCATAATCGAAGGGATCGACACCAATGGGCATTCTGGGCACGGCTGCGGGAAGCCGAAACAAGGATCGGAAGAAGAAGCCTGACGAGCTGCTGTCGTCCGTGGTCAGGGAGACTGCGATCCCCGCAGCAGCCGAACTGCTGCGGTCGAACGCAAAGTTCGTCTTCCCCAGCGGCACGGCGTGGGTCATGCTCGTGCTGGCTGCCGAGTCCATCGGCGGGCTGAGCAAGCGGCACGGCCGCGACGAGGCGAAGGGCTCACTCATTGAGCTCATCGACTCCGACCAGATCAAGACCGTCGCCACGGCAGAGATGCTCGGCGAAGAGGTCTTCGGCATCATCCCCAACACGGAGACGCTTGCGCGCATGGAGGAGTACTCGCTCCTGACCGGCGCGGAGTACACCTGGGCCCTCGTCTGGCAGAAGCCCAGCGGCGAGCTGCTGGTGGACCTTGTCGCCGAGGCCTCGTTCAAGCAGGCCCAGGAGGTCGCTTCGGGCGCGCTGAGCCTCGAGGAGGCTGTCGGAGCACAGGCCTGGCGCGAGCACAGCGGCGTCACTGCCGACGGGCCCGGGACCCTTTCCGCGGCGGATGCGGACGCTGTTGCTGCCGTGGACACCCTGGATGAGGGTGACCCGATCTTCGACTCGATCCCCGGCGGGGACGAAGGTGCCGGTGACGAGCCGGTCTTCGGCGCTGCGGGCGACGAACCCGTGTTCGACGACGAAGCCGCCGACTTCGGAAACGAGGACGCGGCCCCGGTTGCGGTGGAGCCGGAGCCCGGCTTCGACGGCACGGCCGGCTTCGAGGAGTTCGACGAGGACTCCGGCCCGGTGACCGCCGACGACACTGCGTACGCCCCGGCTGAAGAGGAAGCCGTCCTGCTGGAGAACCAGGAGCAGGTGCGCGAGGTCATCGCCCGCCGCTTCCTCTCCGAGGATCTGGACCTCGATGTGCGCCTGGACGAGTTCAACGCGACCTTTGCCATCGGCGCACCCGTGGTACAGATCGAGGTCCCGCAGGGCGCGACGGAGTGGCTGGGCGATCAGGTGGCCCAGCTCAACCGGCAGGCCAACGCCGACCTTGCCCAGCTGCGGTGGGCGCACGAGGACGAACTGCGTACTTTGTACGTGAATCTCATGTCGTCCCACGTCGAGCAGGTCATCCGTGACGTGGCCACCGACCGCGAGGGTTCGCGCTATAAGGCTCTCAAGGACGGCACCGAGGCGGCGCACCGTGAGCGGGAGTCCGAGAAGGAGCAGCGGATCCGTACCCGCAAGGCCGAGATCGTCCAGGACTACGAGGCCCAGGCGAAGAAGCTCGCCGAGCAGGCCGCCCTCCAGGCCGAGATCCAGTACAAGGAGCGCAACCGCTCCCGCATGGAGCGCGAGCAGGCTGACGCCGTCGCCGAGATCGAGCGGGTTCTTGAGAACTCCTATTCGCACGACCGGCAGGAGATCCTGCGCGTGCGCCGCTCCGACGCCGCCCTGAAGATGCAGGTCGGCACCACGCGGATCTTCGAGGTTCTGGCTGAGAAGCAGAAGGCCTATCTTGAGGCCGAAGAGCAGCGCCTGGGGCAGTGGAAGGCCGAGATCCAGCGGATCGTCGACGACAACCGCAAGGCGGACATTGCCCAGGCCGAGGCTTTGGCCGAGCACCAGCGCACCACCGACGAGATCGGAGTCCTGCGCCGCGAGCAGGAGGCGCTGCTGGAGTCGATCCGCAACGAGCACGCCGACCGCATGCGCCGGATGGAGGACGAGCTCGACCGCAACCGCAAGGACGCGATCACCCAGATGCAGGCCCGCGAGACGGAATGGCAGCACAGCCTGTCCCTTGAGAAGGAGAAGACCGACTCGGCCACACAGCGCAACACGGACCTGCTGCAGCAGATGGAGGTTGTCGAGGACTCGGTCAAGCGTCGGTACGAGGCACGGCTGGAGGAGATGACGGCGGACAAGGAGTCCTACGCCAGCGAGCTGGCCAGGGCTTCGGAGATCCAGAGCCGCTACAACAAGATGCTCATCGCCCTGATCGTCGCGCTGCCCGTGCTCGGCGGCCTCGCCGGCTTCATCGGCGGGGCAGCCATGGGCGGCTGAGCAAACTCGGAGATCGACGGGGGTCTGACGGCGCATGGGGCTCGCACCCCGTGCGCCGTTGGCGTCTTCCGGGACCACAAACAGGCGCAGGACACACAGACACACGCGGGAACAGGCAGGGAGAACCATGGCAGGCAGCAAGCGCAGGGCGGCACGGCCGAAGGCCAGCGGCTGGGAGAAGATCTCGGCGCGTCGGCCGGACGAGACGCTGACGAACCGGGACGTCTATGAGGACCAGCAGCTGGACCGCGGCGAACGGCTGAGCAAGAAGTCGAACACGTCGGGCCTGGTGCTCGCCGGCATCGCGGGCCTGCTGGTCGCGATCGTGGCGTGGGTGCTGTACTCGGTCGTCGCCACAGCAGTGTTCACGCTCGGGGCAACGATGAGCGGTGGCCTGGGCGGCAACAGCAGTGGAAAGCCGGACTCGTACTACGTCGAGGACACCACGACAGGTCAGGGCGGGGCACCGATGACGTGCTACCGCGCCGTCAACGAGAAGGGTAACCCCGAGATCGGCTCGAAGTGCCATCCGGACCTCAAGGACGTCCCGGTGCCCGCGTGGTGGACCCAGGCAGGCAGCGCCGCCCAGGACGCCCCGAAGAATGACCAGGCGGCCACGCCCGCGGTGACGAACGTCGGCGCGCAAATGGGGTCCGTCACCGGGTTCAAGCTCTTCCTGACGCTGGGATCGGGTGCGCTGGTCATGATCGTTATCTCCACCTGGACCGGACGCCAGGTCAACAAGCACAACGCGACGGTCGACCACACGGACATCAACGACCACCGCAACGACCAGCACATCGCGCTGCCGGAGGAGGTCCAGCAGAACTACGACTGGTTCCCGGACGCCGGCGCGCACTCCGGAGTGCAGGTCAGCTCGATGATCAGTCACATGATGCTCAGCAAGAAGGGTCTGGGCACGGTCAAGGTTTCCCGGCGTGCAGAGTCCGACGTGATCGACCAAGAGGGCAACATCGTCTACTACAAGGGCGAGGTCATGGACGGCGACGACGGCGAGCCGCTGGTCGAGACCCTGCCGCTGATCGACGAGGAGTTCGGCGAGGCGCTCTTCGACGCCTCGGGCCTGCCCCGGGACAAGCGGCTGCGCCGGAAGTACGACGCCACGGTGATCCCGTACAACCCGCCGACCGAGGAAAGCCGGCGCAAGGCCAAAGAGGCGAAGGACCCCGGCAAGCTCCAGGGCGCGAACCGTGACAAGCTCGGACCCTACCGCACGGTGTCGGACCTGATCACCGATGACTGGGAGTTCCCGGCATACGAGGTTCAGCGCCCCGCCGGTGCCTATATCGTCGACACCGCTCCGGTGAACACGATGGTCCTGGCCATCACCCGTGCCGGTAAGGGCCAGACCTACATTGAGCCGATGATCGACATGTGGTCACGGGAGAAGAAGCCCTCGAACATGGTCATCAACGACCCCAAGGGCGAACTGCTCGTCAAGAATTACATCCCGCTGGTCACACGAGGCTTCGAGCCGGTCCAGTTCAACCTGATCAACGCCATGAAGACCGACATCTACAATCCCCTGGGCATGGCCGCCGACGCCGCCCGCGAGGGTGACTCGACCAAGTGTGCGCTCTACATCGAGAACATCGGCGAGGTCTTCTTCCCGCTGGACGGCGGCGAGGACCCGGTCTGGCCGAACGCGGCGAACAACGCCTTCAAGCGGGCGGCCTATGGGCTTATCGACTACTACCTCGAGGAGGAGCGCGAGCTGCGCGAGTATGCGGCAGCCACCGGCATGGACCCGGGCGCGTTGGAGCAGCGGCTCGATGATATGTGGGGCAAGGTCACGCTGTACAACTGCTACCAGCTCTTCGTGCAGCTGACCTCGAAGAAGTGGAAGAATCCCGCTGCCGAGCTGGAGAAGCGCATCAAGAATGGGGAGTTCGAAGAGGACGAGGACGCGCTGGCCGTGGAGCAGGCCAAGGTTGCCGAGAAGGACTTCCTGTGGGAGGGCAAGGCCGAGCAGGACCTGCTTACGCTCTACTTCAACGCCACCCAGGCCCTGCCGCGCAACTCGATGCGTACGCTCGTGGGCAACGCCCACAACGCCCTGGTCGCCATGGCCGGTGCGGAGAAGATGATGTCCTCGGTCTACGGCATCGCGATCACGGGCATCAGCTTCTTCACCGACCCGACGATCTCGACCCTGACCTCCGGTAAGCCGAGCCAGAACACTGACCTGGCGGGTCTGTCCTTCCCGCGGCGGCTGGGTGTGCGCTTCTCGCCGAACTTCATGAAGCGCGACCACCTGCTTGGGCAGATGGCGAGCTGGTCGGCGTACGCGGACCCGATGTTCACCCGGAACCTCGGCAAGGACTTCGAGCACTCGGAGATCGTCGGCCGCGTGGGCTGGGCACGCTACAACTTCAAGGGCATCTTCCCGGGCGACGAGGCCTGGCTGAAGCTGGAGCTGAAGAACCCGCAGAGTGGCATGCTCGTGCGCACTTTCTATTTCCACTTCCGCAAGAGCTACCAGCTCTCCCTCAACGGCCGGCACTTCGTGGTCGAGCCGGTCACCGACAAGAAGATCGTGAAGAACGGCGTGCTGCGCGAGCTGCGGCCGGTGCGGAAGGGTGGTACCCGCGACGGGAAGATCCTTTCGTTCCAGCCCGGTGACACGACGTATCGGAGCACCAGGTTGGTGCCGATCGACGGTGGTGATGGCTATCAGACCGTCGATAACGATGCGCGCGCGATCACGCAGACGATGGCCAGGTACTCGGAGTCACCGAAGGCGGTCTTCCTGGTCACTCCCCCGCACCTGATGAAGTACGCCAAGCTGATCCTGATCCTGGTCAAGCAGCTGGTGGACGTCTCGTTCGACCAGTCGTACATGACCAAGTCGAACCAGAAGCCGCTGTACCGCACGCGGTTCATGCTCGACGAGCTGGGCAACCTGCAGTCCGACGGCAACGGCATCGCCGGCTTCGAGACCATGCTCTCCATCGGCCTGGGCCAGGAGCAGCAGTTCACGCTCATCCTGCAGACGCTGCAGCAGCTGCGCGACGTCTACGGTGAGTCGGTCGACAAGATTGTGCAGGGAAACACGAGCAACATCGTTTTCCTCAAGTCGACCGATGACTCGATGATCGAAACGCTGGAGAAGATGAGCGGCAAGACCCACCGCACCCACGCCAGCTCGAAGCAGATCACGCAGAACCTGGACAAGGTGGTCGGTGGGAAGACGGACGGGGCGATCTCGCGCACCTGGTCGACGGAGGAGGAGCCGCTGATCAAGTACAACGATTTCGCCTTCCTCTCGCCGCGCAACTCGATCGTGCTGCGCGCCGGCGACGCCCCGGTGTGGAACCGCAACGAGACGATCCTGCCGATGTCGTTCAAGCTGCTCGGCAACACGATCACCCACCCGGGGCACGAGTATTCGCTGCAGACGATCCCCACGCTCAGCTCCGCGATGGAGTTCGACGTGCGCATGAACCAGCCTGACTTCGTCAAGATGCTCGACAAGCGCATGGCCCAGGCGGTCAAGGCCGCCGATGCCAAGGCGCTCTACCAGGAGACGTACGACTACAAGGACATCGACGTCGAGCGCCTCGACCCGGATGTCTACTCCGACGAGGTCATGGAGGTCATCACCCGCATGGTCGTTACCAACGGTAGTAGTGACCCGAACGCGCCCGTGGAGGTGGACCCGGACGACTACGAGGCCATGATGATGGGCAACGACGAGGAGTTCCTGGAGGACGTGGAGGTGGCCGCGACCGTCGCTGCCCACCAGGCGACGCAGAAGGACCACAAGCGCCTGGTCTACGCCGAGGGCACGGTCAGTAAGGAGATGCTGATCAATCTCGACGGCTCGGCGAAGGTCAA
Source organism: Arthrobacter sp. NPDC057388 (assembly GCF_042668165.1). Taxonomy (NCBI): domain Bacteria; kingdom Bacillati; phylum Actinomycetota; class Actinomycetes; order Micrococcales; family Micrococcaceae; genus Arthrobacter; species Arthrobacter sp. NPDC057388. Next base: position 14,017 of record NZ_JBHVBL010000011.1, on the reverse strand, counting down.
GGCCCTGGACCTTGAGATCGGTGAGGCGTACAAGACCGCGCTGGTGGAGATGCAGCAGGACCGCGAACACTTCTCGGTCGGCGGGGACGGCGAGCTGCGCAGCGCCGACGGATCGAAGACCTACATCAGTCAGGTTCGCTCCGATGCCTATACCGACGCCGCCCGCCGGATCAACGGCCAGATCAGCGACGAGGGCTCGCGCGTGTTCGCTGAGCAGGACGTGACCGAGGAGGATCTGCGGTCGCTGGCCACGGTCAAGGTCCATGCTGCGTTTTACACGTACCTGGCCTCGCTGCCCAGCTGGGAGGTCCTGGCCGACGGGGCATTCGACCGGGCCATGGCCGTAGAGATGAAGTCCCGGGTGTAGTGCCGGCGGGTCTATTCGCTCTATGCCGGGACAGTCGATTGCATCGACTGTCCCGGCATTCGTCTTTTGGCTCGTTTCGGACTCGTCTATCGCTTCCATTCGACTCATTGGGATATGATCTATACATAGGTTATGTCCCCGAGCGTCCACAGGAGGCTGAGTAGCAATGAAGAAGGCACACGGACTGAGGCGGTACTTTTACGAGTACGTCTTCTACAAGGCAGTCGAGCAGGCCCGGGAGCAGAGCGGGGAGATCATTCCAATCTCCCAGGCGAAGGCCATCCGCGCACGGGTCGACCAGATCCTCGGCCAGCGCGGAACCGCCCTGGCTGATCCCGGACTCGGCGTCACCGCGTGCCTGACTGCGATCGACACGGCCTTCTCAGAGCGCGTCCCGGACTACGAGCCGCAGTTCGGCGACCACTCCCCCGCCAACGACCGCTACCAGACGCTGCAGCGCGAGTTCACCCGCGCCACGGGCGTTGGTGCGGAGATCGATCCGCGTTCGGCGCGGCTGCCGATCAGCCCTTACGACCCGGCATGGTCCGGGCGTGCGACGGTGAAGCGCGCAGGTACCGAGCTGCTGTACATCCCGGACGAGACGATCGTGAAGAACGCCGGCGGCGAGGTGGAGTCCTTGTCTGAGCCGCGCCGCGGGAACATGACGCTCTGGCGGCTCGACGAAGACGGCAAGCCCTACGAGGCCGGCCGTGCCATGACCAACGACGACGCCGCGGGCCTCACGGCGCTCATGGACAAGATGAGCCGCCAGGAGTACGACCAGGTCCGCGAATGGGTCATCGACGGCGGACGCGACCCGCAGACCGGCCGTGTCGACCGTAACCGTTTCATGTCCCCGCGGGCGGTGGCGCGCTCGGCGGCACTGCTCGAGGAGCTGAAGTCCCAGGGCGTGGCCTACGAGGTCCTGCGCGACCGTGAGCCCGGACAGATCAAGGCCCGGATCTCCGGGACCGGCATGGAGATCCGTCTCACTGACACGCGCCAGGAGGAGTACGCCGGGGCGCGCATCTACGACAACGGCACGGTGCTGCGCTACAGCACCAATCACCGGGTGCCCGGTGGCATGGCCGTGCCCGCCCCGACGTCCGAGGACGCCGTGCGGCTGCTGCGTTTCGCCCAGGGCCTGCCCATCGAACGCGAGGACCTTCCCGGCACGGCGGTCGGCGTCGTCGGCTCCAGCCACCCCGAGCACGGCCGCGGACGCTCCCTCATCGACGTGCCGGACAGCTATCACGTCGACCGCGAGAGCATGTTCGTCGTCGCGGACTATGTCGTCCCCGGTGAGAGCGCCCCGCGCCCCGGGTCCAAGGTCATGCTCCGCCGCGATGCGAAGAACCGTTCCCTGCCGACCTTCTTCGTGGACGCAGAGCCGGCCGAGGCCTATGGTCGCGAGGCCGTGGAGACCGCGCGGGAGAATCTGCGCGCCGCCCTGGGTGTCGAGGCGCTGATTCTGCGAGCGGAGTCTGAGTTGCAGCGCACCGAGGGCGCGCTCGACGAGATCGAGCCCCCGGAGTATGCCTCCGACCCCGAGGTCGCGGCAATCCAGCGCTCTTACTGGGACGTGCTCACCGGAGTGCGCAGCGAGCTGCTGCGTCCGGGCGCGACCGAGGAGATGTACCAGGAGCGTCTGGAGGAGATCGGCGAGCTGCAGGCAGGTGAGCTTCCGGATCTGGGCAACCTCGTCTATGGAGGCACGGCCGCCGACAAGGTCCGTGCGCACGCCGATGACGTTCCGTTCGAGTTGGTCGGCACCTGGGATGCCGAGCCGCACCTGATCGACGGCGAGTGGATCGACCAGCGCTTCGACCCCGCCCGGGTCGCCAAGTACATGACCAGCCCGACCGGCCAGTGGTCGAACCTGGACAACCTCGCCTCGGCGCTGCGCCGCTGCGGGGTGCCTCCCACCGAGCTCATGGGCACCAGCTTTCAGGCCACCCGCTTCAAGGACCGGATCGTCTCCTTCGACGCGGCCACAGCCGCCCCCATCGCCGAGCACCCCTCGGAGTTCATGCGCCGGATCGGTCAGACCGTTCGGGAGAGCATCGAACGCAACGCCGCGACGCCGGGTGAGATTCTGGTCGATGCGCAGGGCGTTATCAGCTGGAGCGCCGAGAAGCTGCGCCGCGACGGCAAGGCCACGCCGGTTTCCGGTGAGATCGGTCAGGTCTTCGATGTTGGTGGCCATGGGGAGATCATCACGCGCTTCGCCAGTGGCGAAAACGCGCTGATCGTCCCCGGTTACGAGGCCCGTATCAAGGCCCAGACCCCGGGCGAGGCCCCCAAGTCGGTCGAGGAGCGCACGGTGCTGCGCGGCTACGAGCAGCTGATGCACGAGCGCATCCAGTACCAGCTTGCCGGCGACCTCGTCTCCGGCCGCAGCCGGACCGGAGAGCCAGCCTCGTTGAACGCGGTGTACTCGCAGCTCTACGGCACCAAGCACCCGGTCGACTTCATCGAACGGGCCACGACGTATGAGGTCGACCCTGCCACCGGCAAGGCCACCGCACGACTGGACGAGTGGACGGCCTCGATCCTCGAGACCGAAGCCAAGCGAGTGCGCTATTCCAACGAGATCAAGCAGGGCTCGACGATCTACGCCGAGTACCGTGCCGAACGCGATCGGACCGACCCGGCCGACGACAACGTCTTCGATGCCTGGCGGCTGACCGGCGGACGGAACATGACGGTGCTCACGGGAACCGACCGTAACCATGTGACGGCTCCCGGCGGCTTCTTTGATCCGGTGATGACCGGCGGAGCGACCAACCAGGGCATCGTGCGCTACCTTACCGAGGACGCAGCGGTTCGTCCTGACGGCACCGTTGAGCCCGGTGACCCGGAGACCGTGACCGGTTCCCGTGCCCCTTTGATGAGCCGCTCGGAGCTGGAGACGCTGCGCTATGACCCCTTCGACCGCCAGCAGATGACGGCCTCGACGATCATGCAGTCTTCTGAAGTAACGAAGCCGACCGGTACCGCGCTGATGACCTTCGGCGGCTGGACGGCCGATGACCCGATCGTGGTGTCGACGGAGTTCTCCGAGCGGCACCGCATCCGCGGGGCCGGTGGCCAGCTGCGCGACCTCGTCGTGGGCGACAAGATCAGCGACCTGCACGGCAACAAGGGTGTCGTCTCTCTGGTGATCGACCGTCACATGGACCCGGAAGAGGCACGTGCCCAGGGCCTGGAGCAGGAAGTGGCCTGGTTCAGGGAGAACCCGGGCATCGACGTGGTGATGAGCCCGTTCTCGCTGATCTCCCGCCGCAACGCCGGATCGGCGCGCGAGCTGATGGGCGGAGTCGTGGGCGACATCCGCCGTCCCGCCGTCCAGGGCCCCGGGGCCGGTCCGGTCCACGGGGGGCTGGGCGAGATGCGGTTCGTGGTCACCCACATGGCTGTGGACGAGAAGACCAAGATCTATGACGACGAACAGGTGCGCGCCGGCAAGGGGCGCAAGGCCTCCTCGCAGCTGGCCTGGGCGCTGCAGTCCCAGGACTGCCCGGCGATCATGCGCGAGTTCTACGGCCACAACTCCGGTGCCGAGTCGAACCTGCGCGAGTACCTGCTGGTCGCCGGACTGGACATGGAGGCCGACGGCACCCTGCGCGTTGTGGGCCAGGCCGAGAGTGTCGACGAGCGGCCCGAGCGCCGCCTGATTCCGATGCCGGAGCTGATGCGCACGCAGCCGCGCAGCGAGGGGGCGACGCCGGGATTGAACACCACGGCCATGCGCAAGTCCTTCGGCGACCTGATCGGCGATCGCGGCGGCGATATGGAAATTCCCTTTCCGCTGACCTATCCGACAGGTGAGCTGACCGAGACGGTCAGCGCGGCTTCGTGGAAGCTGCCGGTGCTCTCCTCGCACCTGCGCAGCGGCCAGGAGTTCGATGACGGCACCTCCGTCACGCACGATTACACGCGCAGCTACCAGGACGTCTTCGTTGAAGCCTGCCGCTACCGGTACATGGCCGAGCAGCTGGAGGACCACGGCCTGTCGCCGGACAAGCGCGCCGAGATGCGCCGGGGTATGAGCGAGTCCGTCTCACGGGCCCAGCGTGCCTTTGAGGCGATCACTACGGATGTGCAGAACCGCGTGCTGACCGGCAAGAACAACATTTTCAAGACCGGACTGATGAGCTCGCGCCTGTCGGACTCGGCCACGATGGTCTGGACCGCCGACCCCCGGCTGGACATCGACCAGATCGCCCTGAGTTCGGTCAAGGCCGAGCAGCTGGGCCTGGCCGAAGGCGACCATGCGCTGGTCTGGCGCGACCCGGTCCTGCGCGACGCCGGTGTGCGCTACATGCGCGTGGCGATCGACGACCGGCTTACCGGCGCGGCGATCAACCCGGTGATGGACCAGTGCTTCGACGGCGACTTCGACGGTGACGCGGTCGCCGTCGTGAGGCTGCACAGTGAGGCTGCCAAGGCTGAAGCGATGGCCAGGCTTTCGGTCGGGTCGAACCTGCTGGATACCGGCGTGGTGAAGTCCGACGGCTCGCACCCGCTGGCCATGCAGGTCTCGCTGGATACCCAGGTGGCGCTGTCCAAGAGCCCGGAGCTGGCGGAGAGCCTCGAGAGCGCCGTCAAGGAGGCGAACCGCCTGCGGTTCGTCAGCGATCCGCACGAGGTTGCCGCCGGTCACGAGGTCCTCGTCGAGGAGCTCAGCGATCTCTATCGCTCAGCCCAGCGCGGCGAGTTCGGCTCGGCGCTGACCTTCAGCAGCCGCGAGGCGCACCTGCAGAGCGTGCGGGAAGTCTGCGTCGAGACCGGTGCCAAGGGCAGCGAGAAGAAGCTCGGGGACTACGCCCGCAACCTCGGCGACGAGCAGGGCACGCCGGGCATCACGCAGGAGGACCAGGAGGCCTCGATGTTCGCCACGGCGATCAAGGCCCACGGCACGGGACTGGGTGGCTCGTTCTCCCAGCGTGCGGTGCGCGCCCTGCGCGGTGCTGACCTGAAGGCGGTGCTGGAGGTGACCTATCCGGTGACCCAGTCGATCCTGCAGGCCAAGCACGACGCTGCGGAGGCCCGGCACAAGTACGAGATGCTGCAGGGTCCCGGACGTGATCTGTGGCGGGGCCGCAAGCTCGAGCACACCGGCCCCGGACAGTGGCGTCCCGAGTTCGCCGACGGCGAGGCGGTCCAGGCCACGGCCGAAGAGTGGGAGGCCCAGTTCGTCGAGTTCTACGAGGCCAAGGACGGGTTCAACGTTTCGGTCAATCCGGACTGCGTCGCCCGTGTGGCCCGTGCGCTGGAGGACCCGAAGACGGGGCTCGTGCGCAACCTCGAGGAGGATCCGTCGCTGGCCGGCACCGTGATGGACCGGATGGCCTACGGCGGCGACTTCGAGGCGCTGGTGCAGGCCGCGAAGAACCGCGAGAGCGTCTTCGACGGCGAGAAGAACGAGCAGTTTGCCTCAGCGGGCACCCGTCGTGCCCGGTCCGCGGCGGCGCGCGAGCTCGACGCGTTCACGGCCCACGGCCTCGACGGGCTGGACTCGGTGGAGGCCGCGGTGGATGCCTCGGTCCTCAAGCGTGACGTGCTCGCGCAGACCGGGGACGGGGTCGCCCGGGCGCGCAGTGCCAGCCGGCGCTCAGCACACGCCGTCGGTGTGGGCGGCCGTCGCCCGGCCTGGACGCCGAGCTACGAAACCGGGCAGCAGCAGAGTGATGACGACTATGGACTGGGAGGCTGACATGACACAGGACACGGAGCGGGAGATGGGTCCGGGCGGCAGGGGCCGGGGGCGCAAGGCGCTGCCGGTCGACCCCCTGGACACAGTCCATCCCGTGTGCGGGACCGCCGGTGAGGAGGACATCATCGACGCGGAGATTGTCGACGAGGCGGACACGCAGGCCGGACCCGAGACCTCACATGGGCAGCGCGAGCGGCTGCGCGACCGTGCCCGCGGGTTCTTCGGGGCCACGACGCGGGAGCGGACCGAGGAGCGGGAGCGCCAGCGTGCACGCGACCAGGAGCGCGCCGCCGCCGACGATGACAGCCTCGACGACCGGGAGCGGCTGCTGAAGCTCCGGGCGGAGACGCGACTGGCGGGCGAGGCGTACATGCAGACGCTGCGCGATTCGAAGCTGCTTGTGCCCGGCTTCAACGACGGGGAGCGCACGAAGGAGTTCGACGCCATGCACGCGGTCTACATGCAGATGATGATGCAGGGCTGCCTGCGTCCGCTCACCCGCGGCGTGAACCCGAACTCGGTCATTCAGGCCGCCGGAATGATGATGGCAATGCGGATGCTCGCTCCTGACTTCAGGAAGGAGATGGATTCCTACCTCCAGCCGTTCAAGGACAAGGTCCAGGACCGGATCGATGCGAAGACCCGGCACATCGGCGACAGGGCCGAGCGCCAGGCGGCCCTGGCCGGAGATCTGTTCGGGGCCGCGGCGCAGGCGCAGGAGACCGCCGGCGACGACGGCTGTAAGCAGGCCGGGAAGCAAGGCGGACGGCGGGGCCCCAGCCGGGACGACTTCCTCTCCAAGCGCTGGCGTACCCGTCTGGAGGATCTTGAGCGCCGCGAGCGGGGCAACCGCGAGCTGTTCACTCCCGAGTCGGCAGCCATGACCGAGGTCGCGCTCATGGAGAACGCCTTCTGGAAGATGCGTGACCCCGAGCAGGACGCGAAGCAGATCAATGCCAGCTACAAGGCCCTTCGAAAGCATCTGCGCCAGCAGATGGAGGACGACGGGCTTGATCGGACCGAGGTGGTCAAGCGCGCCCGGACGATCATTGGTGAGCGGATGGAGTCCGAGCCGGAGCTGCGCCTGATGTTCAACGGCGTCGCACACGGCCGCATCGTCAAGTCCCCGCCGCACGAAGCACGTCTGGCGGGCACCGACCGGGTACGTGAGGTCTGGACCGGGGAGTTCGACGACCACCTGGGCCGGCGGATCCCCGACGAGGGTATGTTCACGCTGCGCGCGCCGATGGAGCCGGACGAGCACCAGGTGCAGCTGGCGGAAACCATGAAGGCGGCGATGCTGGACGGCGTCCAGCGTGGCGACGGACAGGCCCTCGGTGGCAGCGTCATGGGCTACATGATCGGTTTCGCGGCCAAGAAGCAGGGCCTGGACACCCGCGGGCTGCCCGAGGAGCTCCAGCAGCGCCTCGACCAGTCCGAGAGCATGCTCGCCAGCATGGAGATCGATGGTCTCTCCGACGAGGAGCAGCAGCGTGTCTATTCGAATGCCTATGTGGACGCCATCGAGGAGCTGAACAAGGAGGACCCGGACTTCGAGCACGAGCTCAAGCTGGCCCTCGGCGAGGACTGGCAGGACACGATGCGGGCCGCAGTCGACGATCCCGCTACTTTCCTGGCGGCGCAGCGCACGCGGCCCCAGCCTTTCCGACAGGGGCCCGGCCCCTCGGCCCGACCGGGACCGGAGGGCCAGTGGAGCCGCGACCGCGGGGCCGAGGATTACCAGCCGGCATAGTCCGGAAACGAACGAGAAGGAGACAGGACCATGAGCGACGACCAGCAGGTAGAGCGGCAGGAGCGGTACGGTTCCCGGCTTGCCCAGATGTTCGGGTACGTCACGCCCGAGGACCGCGGTCGCTGGGAGCAGCAGCGTGCGCAGAACAAGAAGAACGTCAACGCAACCAAGCAGGGTGCGAAGTCCTCGGTAAGTTCGATGATGGAGTTCGGCGATAAGAACATCAACGCCAAGCTCAACGCGGCCCACCGGATCGCCGACCAGCAGCGGTTCGATGAGTCCCACGACAAGATCGTCAGCACCCGGCGCGATCCGAAGACCCGGTCGATTATTGAGTCAGTTGACTACGAGTACAAGGACGACCGCCAGTCCATTGATCCGGATTTCGAGCTTTAGTTGAATGGACACCGACAGGCCTGTGGATCGCTTTTCGACAGGCCTGTCGGATAAACTGGTTTTCAAGCAGGAAGCGGACGACGAGGGACGATAGGACAAAGGTGTGGGCATGAATACGACGGTTCATCCGCGGATCAGCAAGCGAGGATTCATCTCGAAGGTGGCCGGCCGCAGCGGACAGCCTATAAGGGTTGTGAGTGAGGTGTACGAGTCGCTCATCGCGGAGCTCACGGACGCCGTGCGCCGTGGAGACACCGTCGTCCTTACTGGTTTTGGCCGCTTCGCCCGGCAGACGCATAAAGGCCACAAGGTCCGGTTCGGCAAGAAGGACGTGGATGATTACTCGGTGCTGAAGTTTTCCGCGTCACGCAGCATCAATCGGCGGCTCGACCCGGACGCTGACCTGAGTGGTCAGGAGACCTTGAGGCTGATCGATGAGTTTGATGAGGCTGAGGAGGGCCTTGCCCGGGCGGCGGGATAGACACGGGACAGCTGCTGACAGAAAAAAATAAGAACCCCGGCGATGCGGAAGCATCACCGGGGTTCGTCTGTGAGTAAGGGGCTGTAGGTGCCAAGGCCGGTCTCTGTGCACGACGCATCGTCAAGGGTCGCTTATGATCGCTCGGTGATCTCGTCTGAATTCCTTACCTGTACCTCTCATGTGCCATTGCTCCAGTCAGTGGTGCAATGCGATCCATTTAGCGTGATTGTCGGGTCGGCGGAACAGGGCTGGGACCCGAGCACATTGTTGTCCGCCCTCAGCCAGGCGTCGGCTGTCCTCGTCGCCATCATTGGAGGTTTTCTCGTCAGCCGGATTGTTGCGATCTCCAGCGAACGGGAGGGAATCCGGAGGCTTGTGGATGCGGCAGTTGGTCGCATCGTACACATCGAGGCGGATCTGGAAGACGCGCAGCGGATTCGGTTTGATAGGGCGAAGAGCAGCTTTTACGGAGTGGCAGTGGAAAAACTGCTTGAAGAGCCGGCTTTGGACCTTGATGCTCTGATCCAGGACCACCTGCCACGGGGAACAACAGAGGAAGAGCTCAGACCATACGCGGTTGCACTCCGGCAACGGGTGCAAAATGGACTGCAGGCCATCAACTTGAAGCTCCGAAAAGGCGATACGAGGAATCTTGACCTTGCAGATCTCGTCGAGCGCGGTCTGGAAATTACGGACGCCGACCAGGATATTTATGAACAGGCATTCAAGCACCGGCGTGCCTTCCTGCCAAATCCTCCCGCAATATCGATTCTTGGATCTAGAGATCTCCTCGACTACACAAATCTGGCATCGGCGTTGAGACCGGGCTGGGCGATCGCAGCCGAAGTGCGACACCGGGATGAGGAAATCCGCGCTGAGGCCGATCTTCGGACGCAACTGCGGGCTGCTGTTGCCGAGCGGGACCGCTTGGATGAAGAGCTGGCCCGCGTCGGCAAGCCTGTGGGTGTGGCTGCGGCCATGTGGATGCTGGGCCTCCTCTCCCTGGGAATCCTCGTACCGTTGATCATGATGTCCTTTGAGCCCAAGGGCTTGGACGTCTTGGCCAAAATAGTGTTGCTTGGCAGCTTTGTGATCGGGCTGGTGGCAATTCTTTGGTATGTCGGTTGGTTCTCGCTAAAGATCGGCAGTGACGAAACACAAGCCACGCCAAAAGGTCCTCGGAAGCCCCGCCCCGGTAAAGGCCAGTAGTCACGCAATCTTGATGGTCGCCTTTTGCCGGCGTTTTGCGGTTGCAATGCGAGCCTCGGCGGCAATGCTCCAGGCAGCCGTTTCCGCAGTTCCGTTGGCCGGATGCACTAGAACACCGTGTGGGCCCGTGAGGCTTTCACCTGTACGGGTGCTGGCGTGCACGCAGTACCTGCGCTGGTTGTGCACGGTGTAGGTGACTTCCAACTCCAGTTCGACATCCCAGATGTGCTGCTGGTCCCGCAGAGCTTTCCTTGTCGCCGCCAGGAACATCAGGGCTGCGGCATCTTCAATCTGCTGTGAGGTAGGTTCCTTGTAGCGCCGGCCACCGGCAGTCCCGGCAGACCCAGCGGGGTTTGCAACAGCTTCAGTGGACATGACGACTCCTGTTTCGAACGTGGTTGGTTTCCCTGATCGAAGAAGGACCCGGTCACAGCTTTGCTGTGACGCTTCCCGGGGCTTGGTGCTGTATCCAGCCGGGAGGAAGCCTTGTTTCCACCCCTGCTTCGCTGGGCTTACGCTGTGCCCACGATGTTCGAAGGTTTGCCGGCCGCCCTGCATCCTCCTGTTGCCCTTGCTTTGGCCAAGGCCGTGGAGTCGATTCCACGCGGTGACGCACTGTCCGGCGGCTCAGTCTTTGAGATGAAGTTCGACGGTTTCCGGGCAGTGTGCCTGGTCGGTTCGGATGGGGCGTGGCTCTACAGCAGACAGGGCAAGGATCTGAGCAGGTACTTTCCGGACGTGTTGGCTTCCGTGCGTGAGCAGATCCCTCCGGGCTGCGTTGTCGATGGCGAAGTTGTGGTGTGGTCCGAAGGGCGGCTGGATTTCGATGCGCTGCAGATGCGCCTGGTGAGCTCAAAGGCGGCTCTTGCGGAGCTCGTGATGAAAAGCCCTGCCTCGCTGATCGCCTTCGACGTCCTGGCAGTGGCCGGGCAGGATACCCGCGGGCTTCAATTCCGGGATCGCCGGGCTTTGCTCGAGGAACTGGCGCGCGGGTGGATTCCGCCATTGCAGCTGTCACCAACGACCAGCGACCGGGCCCTGGCGGCCACGTGGTTAAGTGAAATGACCGCCACGGGTGTGGAAGGAATTGTGATCAAGGGTGAAGGTCAGACGTACGAGCCCCGGCGAATCTGGCTGAAGGTCAAGAGCAGAAGCGCCCTTGATGTGGTTCTTGCGGCGGTCATAGGTCCCATGGCGCATCCGCGGGCAGCGGTGGTGGGTTTTGCCGGTCTACGGACGGCTGCGCATTGTCGGCCGGTCCACGTCCTTGACGGCTCGTGCGGGAAGGGATCTGGCCACATATCTTCGTCCTCCCCAGGGAAGGCATCCATGGCCGGAGGAAATCAGCGAACGGGTGCTGGACCGCTTTACCAAGGAGGGCGGCATCACCCGCCTGACTTTGGTGGAGCCGTTGGTGGTTGAAGTCTCGGCCGACGTAGCTTGGTCGGGTCAGGCATTCAGGCATTCAGTCCGCCTCACGCGGGTCAGGCCTGAGTTGTCGCCGACTGAAGTATCCCTCCCGGAAGGCTTCCAGCGTGCCTGGCGATAAAGAATGTAGCCATGTGAAGAATGGAGTCATGCGACGAGAAGATGAACCTGAAGAGTTCAAGATTGCCGACTTGTATTTTCAGGAGCTGAGGACCTGGCTGGGTTTCCGGGATTCCCACGAGGCGTGGATCCCGGAAGCCGGAAGCCGTCTGGCGCAGGACGATGGGCTCATCAAACCCCACCAGGCGTCGCATAACATCGCCAATGCGGTAGTCAGTGCGATCGATCATTTGCACGCTCTGGACAGCATCATGATTGGTGCCGGAGCCTCACATACTCTTGCCCCGTTCTCGCTGGTCAGGGCAGCTATTGAGTGCGCCGCACAGGCCGCCTGGATTTTAGCGCCAGAAACAGGACACAAGGTTAGTTCGTTCGCTGTCTCTGTCGCTGAAGGTAGCCAAAGACCGCGAGACTGCGTACAGCGAACTGGCACGTCGCCATCCGAATCTTCAGGGAACGCTTCCGGACTTCGACAGCGACAAGGCGCAACTGCAGGCTATTCTCGATGCCTCCGGGGCCGCTGGAAAGTTGATTCTCCCCAGCAGCACGCACATACTCACGCAGGTCCGCGACCTGGTGCCCAGGACGTCCGCCTTGTCCGTATGGCAGCTGTGCTCGGGTTTTGCCCACGGCAGGCGCTGGGCCGCTGATGCTGTGCTGACGCCGACGCAATCCACTTCTTTACCGGACGATGTCATCGTCAAGGAGAACCGGCCGACCATGAGGCTGCTTGTCTGGGCCCTTACCCCGGCCATGGATCTGATCCGGTACAGCCTCGAGCGGCATTCCGAGCTGTCGCGGGCCTAAGCAGCCAATTTCTGCCCGCTGGGCAGGCGTCGGCAGCCGGAGCGGGTTTCGCGAAAGATGCCGCGCGACTCAGTTATCTGCGATCGCGAAGATTACGACGATGATGATGATCGGGATGAGCAGCACGCCCGCGCCGGCGGCGAGGTGCTCCCAGCTGAACGGCGAGTTGAGGAAGGCGATGAAGCCATCCCACAGGCTGCGGGTGGAGCCCACGGCCCAGGCGAAGAAGCCGGTAGCCCAGCTGATGACGGCGGTGACCGAGACTCCGCTGAGCACGCACAGCCCCACGATCGTTCTGGTGTTCCTGAACATGGCCAGTCCCCTCATTTCCGGTCCTCGAACAGCAGGTAGTAGAGCCCAATGTGCGGGATGACGAGCACGGCGAAGGCCATCCAGGCCCGCTTCGGGTCCTCGATCACCCATGTGATCCCGTCTTTGACGGGTTCGGCGTAAGCGAGCACCGGCGCAAGAACATCTGTGCGGAAGACCACATGGAAGATGCCGTAGGCCATTCCCAGGGCGATCGCCAGGGCAAGGCTCCGGCGGATTGTCAGCTGCACCCGTGGGTTCATCCCCCGGCGTGGTTCCGCGACTGCCGGATCCCAGGTCTGGTGGTCCGTGTCGTAGTCGTGCATCGAGCGCCCTCATCCCGTCTCCATCGAATCATCATTCCCACCCATTCTATGAGAAGACTGAATGACGAACAGAAACGAGGCCCAATGGTCAGTCGAACTCGAGGTCTGCACCGACGGGTGCGGGTGTGTCGAGCCCCCTGCCCGCCTGCGGGGCATGGTTCTTCGCCGCGGATGCGCGGCGCTGGGCGGCGAGCTGGTCGAGGGTGACCCCGACGGGTCGCCCGAGGCGCTGGCCGGCCGTCCGGTAGACCTCACTGTCGCGGCGTGCGCCGATGGCGACGATCTCGCGCCGGGTGATGCCGCCGGGCGGCTCGGGCCTGATGTCGCGTGAGACGATGCGCAGCGGCGGCTTCTCATAGGGGTCCGCGCCGACATAGGTCGTGTCGCAGTCGGAGAGGTCGGCAAAGCGGGAGTCGTAGTCCAGCGGCTTGGTCGGGTGGCGGCGGCCGTTTAGCCGGTGGAGCATGACGATGGTGGCTTCAAGGAGCGCCTCGTCCCGGCCGTGCGGATTCTTCAGGGCGCGCTGGTTGAGCCGTTCGATGTCCTGGCGGGCCCCGGGACTGAGATGGACTTTGATCCGCAGCCCCTCAGTCATCGTCGAGCACCTTGCGGATCATTGACCGGGCCGGCTCGCCCAGATCTTCGCCGAGCTCATCGAGGGTCAGGCCGGGCTCCTCGGAGTCGTCCGAGGCACGGATGCGGCGGGAGAGCTCGGCCTGGAAGGCAGTCTCTTCGGCGTGGACCCGCCGGAGCAGGTCGACGAAGTCGGCGAACGGGATCACGGCGGCCTCGGGGACGTTCCCGTCACCGAAGATCAGGGGTTCGGCATCCCCGGCGCGGAAGCGCTCGAGCAGGGTGCCCAGGTCGGCGGCGGTAATTTTCTGGGTCGGGGCGACGTTCACGGAGAACTTCGGCAGGGAGCCCTCGCGCGGGGCCTGGGGGGTCTTGTCGTCAGTCATGGTTCCAGTCTATTCGTGGTCGAATGGGAAGCTAGTGCCTCATACCCCACCATTGCTGATGGACATTGAGTCGCTGGGGAATGGCATAAAGGGGCAGTTGAAGAGAAGCAGGCCCCCGCCCTCGACCCATTTCGGGTCGAGGG